>JAPLOJ010000175.1 GCA_026400795.1 Alphaproteobacteria bacterium | reverse complement strand
GTGCGTCCGGGCGGCAGATTGGTCTACGCTACCTGTTCCCTATTGCCCGCGGAGAATGAGGAGCGGATGGAAAGCTTCCTGGCGAGTAACCCGGATTTCGCGCCGATGGCGCTTGAAGCGCTCTGGCCCACGCTGCGGCCTGGCGTGGAAAAGCCCTGCGCGGGCCCGTGGTTGCGGCTTTCTCCGGGTGCGCATGGTACGGATGGATTCTTCTGCGCTGTACTGGAAAGAAAGCCATGATCGCGATCCGCCGCGCCCGTGCCAGCGATGCCGCCGCGATTGGTGCGCTGCATGTCGCGGTATGGCGCAGCGCCTATGCCGGCATTCTGCCGGATGCCTATCTGGCCGGGCTTTCAGCGACTCGCATTGCGGCGTCCTATCAGCGCGACATGTTCGACCGGCGCGGCGGCTATGCCGTGTTTGTCGCGGTAGCGTCTGGCGATGACGCGCCGGAAGGCAGCGCGCCGGATGAGGCGACAATCATCGGCTTTGCCTCTGGCGGGCGATCCCGGCGCGGGGACCTCGCGGATGGGGAGGTCAATACGCTCTATTTGAATGAGGATTACCGGGACCGCGGCACCGGGCGGCGGTTGATGCGCGCGGCGGCGGCGCATTTGCGGGTGGTGGGGTGCCGTTCGGCCATGGTTTGGGTGCTGCGCGACAACCCAACCCAATGGTTCTACCGCCATCTGGGCGGGCGGGTGGTCGCGCGCGGGCAGACCCGCGTGGGTGGCCAGGCGGTGGAGCAGGTGGCGATGCTGTGGGAGCCGATTGACACGCTTCTGGCGGCCACCGCGGCAGCGCCGGAGGCTTGAGCATTTTCAAGCCAAGTGGACTCACTTGGCGACTCGGAAAATGCGATCAAGCCTGGAGCATTTTCAAGCCAAGTGGACACACTTGGCGACTCGGAAAATGCGACCAAACAAACCCTAACTTGCCCGGAGGCGCGGCTTGTGGTGCAAGCCCATATGGCCCCTGAACCGCACGACTCCTCCCCCCGGCACGATCATGTGCTGATCCTCGATTTCGGTAGCCAGGTGACGCAGCTGATCGCCCGCCGCGTGCGGGAATCCGGCGTGTATTGCGAAGTTTGGCCCTTTCACCACGCGCCCGAAGAACGCATCCGCGCCTTTGCGCCGCGCGGCATTATTTTGTCTGGCGGGCCGGCCAGCGTGACCGAAGGCGAAAGCCCGCGCGCACCGGACGTGGTGTTCACGCTAGGCGTGCCGCTGATGGGTATTTGTTACGGCCAGCAAACACTTGCGGCGCAGCTTGGCGGCCTGGTTGAGCCTTCCGATCACCGCGAATTCGGCCGCGCCTTTGTGGAGGTAACAGGCGAATGCGCCATCACCCGCGGCGTCTGGGCCAAGGGCGCGCGTGAGCAGGTGTGGATGAGCCATGGTGATCGCATCACGGCCCTGCCGCCTGGCTTTCGGAGTGTCGCGAGCAGCGAGGGCGCGCCCTTCGCCGTTATCGCCGATGATGCGCGCCAGTTTTACGGTACCATGTTCCATCCGGAAGTGGTGCATACCCCGCATGGCGCGGCTTTGCTCAAGAATTTTACCCATGGTGTTTGTGGTTGTGCCGGCGATTGGACCATGGCGGGCTTTCGCCAGGAAGCGGTGGCGCGCATTCGTGCCCTGGTGGGGCAGGGGCGCGTGGTGTGTGGGCTTTCCGGCGGTGTTGATAGCTCGGTCGCTGCCGTGCTGATCCATGAAGCGATTGGCGATCAACTGACCTGCATTTACGTGGATCATGGGCTGATGCGCGCGAATGAAAGCGAACAGGTGGTCAGCACCTTCCGCGACCGATTCAACATCAAGCTGATCCATCGTGATGCTTCCGATATGTTTTTGGGCCAGCTTTCCGGCGTGACGGACCCAGAGGTAAAGCGTAAGACCATCGGGCGCTTGTTCATTGAAGTGTTTGAGGAAGAACAGAATAAGCTGGGGGGCGCGGATTTTCTGGCGCAAGGCACGCTTTATCCGGATGTGATTGAAAGTGTCTCCGCAACTGGCGGGCCTTCTGTCACCATCAAATCGCATCACAATGTCGGCGGCCTGCCCGCCCATATGCGCATGAAGCTTGTTGAGCCACTGCGCGACCTTTTCAAGGATGAGGTACGCGCGCTGGGGCGGGAACTTGGCATTCCGGAAGAAATCGTGGGCCGCCACCCCTTCCCGGGGCCGGGCCTGGCCATTCGCATCCCCGGTGAGGTGACACGCGAAAAGGCGGATCTGCTACGCCGTGTGGATACGGTGTTCCTGGAAGAAATCCGCAATGCCGGGTTGTATGACGCGATCTGGCAAGCCTTTGCGGTGTTGCTGCCCGTGCGCACGGTGGGCGTGATGGGCGATGGGCGGACCTATGATCAGGCCTGCGCTTTGCGTGCCGTGACCAGCACGGATGGGATGACGGCGGATGTCTATCCCTTCAACATGGACTTCCTGAACCGCGTTGCGGCGCGGATTGTGAATGAGGTGCGCGGGATCAATCGCGTGACCTATGACATCACGAGCAAGCCGCCGGGGACGATTGAGTGGGAGTAAGGGCAGCTACCGGGTGAGCCAAAAAAGGCGCCTTTGCGACCCTTAGTTTTGAAAAGGCTGGCAGACATGCACGCCCCGTTCACATTAGATCTCCGGATGCGTGCTGAATTCTTGTTTGGATGTATTTTTCGAGACGCCAAGCGTTTCCACTCGGATCGGGAATATTGTTGAACCAGCCGGCAGCACCACCACATCGCCGCGTAGCCGTGCCGAAAGATCTCGCCCTCAAGACCCGCGATAGGTCGCGTAACTCCAGGGCGAACACAGCAGCGGCACATGGTAATGCCCCTGATCGGCCATCAGCCCAACCGCAAGGGTCACCACATCCAAATAGGGCAGCGCCGCCCCCTGGCCGCGGGCGCGGAAATACTCGGCCACCGCGAAGCGCAATTCATAGCGGCCTGGGATGAAATCCGCCTGCGCCATCATCGGGCCATCGGTACGGCCATCGGCATTGGTGCGCCGCGTCACCACCAAAACCGGCGCGGGGTCCATGCGCCAAAGCTCCACCGCCATGCCCTCGGCCGGAATGCCCTCGGCCGTGTTCAGCACATGCGTGGAAAGGGAACCGGGTCCGCTGCGGGCCATGGTGTTTTCCTTCAATCCAAGGGCGCGCCGGCGGCGACCCAGGCGATCAGCTTGGCGCGTTCCTCTGCGGTGATCTCAGTCATATTGCCGGGGGGCATGGCTTCGGTCTGCACCTGCTGGCGCATGGAAGCGGACCAACGGCGGATTTGCGCCGGTGTTTCCATGATCACGCCCTTGGGCGCCACCGCAATGCCCTCAAAGCTCGGCTTTGCGGCGTGGCAGTTGGCGCAGCGCGCGGCGACAATGGCTTGAACTTCGGTAAAGGGCGGTACCTCGGCGCTGGCGTAATCCTGCTTGCCGGATTGCACGATGAAAAACGCCGCGACCATGGCCGCCACCGCGCCGGCGGGCAGCCAAAGGGCGTTTTGTCCCTTTTGGCGCAGCACGAAGAATTGCCGTACCAAGGCGCCAGCCAGGCCAATCACCAGCAGGATCAGCCAATTCAGCGGGTGCTGCCAGGTCATGGGGTAATGGGGCGAGATCATGATGAAAATCACGGGCAGCGTCAGGTAGGTGTTATGCACACTCCTCTGCTTGCCCCAGCGGCCATATTTCGGGTCGGGCGTGGCGCCGGCGCTCATCGCCGCGACCATTTTGCGCTGGCCCGGGATGATCACCATGGCGACATTGGCGACCATGATGGTGCCGGTCATGGCACCCACCTGCAAAAAAGCGCCGCGGCCCGAGAAAATCTGGCAGGAGACATAGGCAACCACCGCCAAAGCCACGGCGCCGATCACGCCCAAAAGCGCCTCATTTTCGCCGAGCTTGGATCGGCAGACCAAATCATAGGCAACCCAGCCGCCCACCAGCATGGCGGCGCTGATGCCAATGGCCTGCCAGGGTGTGAGCGGCATCACGGTGGGGTCAATCAGGTAGCTGGAAGCCTGGCCCCAATAGATCAGCACGAAAAGCGCAAAGCCGCTGATCCAAGTCCAATAGGCTTCCCATTTGAACCAATGGAGCTTTTCCGGCAGCTTTTCGGGCGCCAATAGGTATTTGCGCTTGTAGTAGAAGCCCCCTCCATGGATTGCCCATTGCTCACCGCGCACCAGGGGGTTTTTGTCCGCCGGCGGGTCAAGCTGATTATCGAGCGCGATGAAATAGAAGGACGCCCCGATCCAGGCGATGCCCGTGATCAGGTGCAGCCAGCGTATGGCCAGATTGACCCATTCGGAGAGGGCGGCGAAATCCATCTTCTATCCCAGGCAAAAGGCTTATGTTGCAGCGCCACAATGCGTCGCAAGATGCGATTACGGCAAGGGCTAAGCTGCGCTGGGCGGATTTACCCTTGAAACCGGGCCGAATGAGGCGCAGGAACCGGCCCCCATGAGCCCCACCCGCCTCTCCCTCCCCAAGGACAAGATCAAGATCCTGTTGCTTGAGGGTATTTCCGATAGCGCTGTCGAGCTGCTGGCCGATGCTGGTTATCGTTCCGTCAAACGCGAAACCAAGGCGCTGGATGGCCCTGTGCTGGCGCGCGCGCTGAAGGGCGTGCATGTGCTTGGCATAAGGTCTCGCACCCAGGTGACCGAGGAAGTGCTGGCGGCGGCGGATCGGCTGATCACGATTGGTTGCTTTTGCATCGGCACCAACCAGGTGGCGTTGGAAGCGGCGGCGGCGCGCGGCATTCCGGTATTCAATGCGCCATTTTCCAATACGCGGTCGGTTGCGGAACTGACGCTTGGCGAAATCATTATGATGATGCGCGGCATCTTCCCGAAATCCAATGCCGCCCATCGTGGGGAATGGGATAAGTCGGCGGCCAATAGCTGGGAAGTGCGGGGCAAGACGCTCGGCATCATCGGCTATGGCAATATCGGTGCGCAGCTTTCGGTGCTGGCGGAAGCTTTCGGCATGCGCGTGATCTATTTTGATCACACGACCAAGCTGCCGCACGGCAATGCGCAGCCCATGCCAAGCCTGCATGCGCTGCTTGCTGAATCCGATGCCGTGACAGTGCATGTGCCCGAAACCGCCGAGACCATGGGCATGATCGGGGAAGCCGCGATTCGCGCCATGAAGCCAGGCGCCGTTTTTGTGAATAATGCGCGCGGCACGGTGGTGGATTTGGAAGCACTCGCGCGTGCGATGAAGGATGGCCATGTGTTGGGCGCGGCGGTGGATGTTTTTCCGGTGGAGCCGTCACGGAATGGCGAAGCCTTTGTCTCCCCCTTGCAGGGCCTGCCGAATGCGATTTTGACACCGCATATCGGTGGCAGCACCGGTGAAGCGCAATCGCGCATCGGCCAGGAAGTGGTGCGCAAGTTGATTGATTTCTCCGACACGGCGGCGACCTTTGGCGCGGTGAATTTCCCGCAGGTGCAATTGCCGGCGCGGCCATCGGGTGCGCGTTGGACTCATGCGCATCGGGATACGCCTGGGATGCTTTCGCGCATCAATGAGATTTTCGGGCGGCGCGGGTTGAATATCTCGGCGCAGTTTCTGCAGACGGCGGGCGATATCGGCTATCTGGTGATTGACAGTGCCGAGGCGCGGAAGGAGGCCGAGGAGATTCTTGGTGAGCTCCGCGAATTGCCGGGTACGATCCGCGCGCGATTGATCTACGAACGCCATTGAAGCCAGGTGCAGCATGGCGCCGGTTTGTGGCGCCTTTGGCGGTGGTGGGGGTGCTTGGCCTGGTTTGGGCCTTGGGTTTGCATCGGCATTTGAGTTTGGATGCGCTGGCCGCGCAGCGTGAGGCTTTGGCGGGTTTGGTGGCGGCGCGTCCGGTAGCGTCGGCCTTGGTGTATGTTGCGGCCTATATCGGTGTGGTGGCGTTTTCCCTGCCTGGTGGCGCGGTGATGACCTTGTCGGGTGGGTTGTTGTTTGGCGCCTTTATCGGCGCGTTTTTGGCGGTGCTGGGTGCGACGATTGGGGCGGCGGTGCTGTTCTTATTGGCGCGGTCGGCTTTTGCGCCTTTTGTGGCGGGGCGTGCGGAGGGGTTGCTTGGTCCTTTGCGGGCGGGGTTGGCGCGTGATGGGTTCTTTTATTTGTTAAGTTTGCGTTTGGTGCCGGTGTTTCCGTTTTGGTTGTTGAATTTGGCGCCGGCTTTGCTTGGGATGCGTTTTGCGCCTTATCTGGCTGCGACTTTTTTGGGCATTATTCCCGGCACTTTGGTTTTTGCGGGCATTGGTGCGGGCCTTGACGAGGTTTTTTTGTCTGGTGGTGTACCCGATCTTGGTGTGATCTTTTCCCCCGGCGTTTTGCTTCCGTTGCTTGGCCTCGCGTTGCTTTCGTTATTTGGCGTGTGGTGGCGCCGCCGTAGTTCGCATTGATTTCGTCCTGGCGGGGTCCGGGGTAATACTATTACCCCGGCGGGGGCTCGGGGGCAGCGCCCCCGTTTTTTGAGGATTTTTGTAGTGCCAGACACAGACATCGCCATCATCGGCGCCGGTGCTGCCGGCCTTTCGGTCGCTGCGATTTCGGCTGCGCTCGGCTTTCGGGTGACGTTGATTGAGCGTGGTGAGATGGGTGGTGATTGCCTCAATACGGGTTGTGTGCCTTCCAAGGCGTTGCTGGCGGTCGCGCATTTGGCGGCTGAGGCCAGGCGAGCCCCGCGTTATGGTGTGGTGGTGCCGCCGCCTATGATTGATTGGGCTTTGGTGCAGGCGCAAGTGAAGCGTGCGATTGGCACGATTGCCCCGCATGATTCTGAGGAGCGGTTTCGTGCCATGGGGGTGGATGTGTTGCGCGCGTCGGCGCATTTCACCGGGCGGGATAGTTTGGATGTTGGTGGGCGGCGTTTGGTGTTTCGCCGTGCTGTGATTGCTGCGGGGTCGCGTGCGGTGGTGCCGCCGATCCCTGGGCTTGGGCAGGTACCTTTCCTGACGCATGAGACGATTTTTGATGTGCCGGCGTGCCCTGAACATTTGTTGGTGTTGGGCAGTGGGCCGATCGGGTTGGAGATGGCTTTGGCACATCGCCGGCTTGGGGCGCGGGTGACGGTGGTGGAGCAGGCGCGGATTGCGTCGCGGGAGGATGAGGAGTGTGTCGCGGTGCTGCGTGCGGCGCTGCTGGCTGAGGGTGTGGAGCTTCGCGAGGGGGTTGGCCTGGCCGAGGTTGCGCCGGCGCCTGGCGGCCTGACGGCGCGGCTGGCTGATGGCACGCAGGTGCAGGCGAGCCATTTGCTGGTGGCGGTGGGGCGTGCGGCGCGGGTTGAGGGGCTTGGCTTGGAGGCAGCGGGGCTGGTGGGCTCGGCGCGCGGTGTTCAGACCAATCTGGCGCTGCGGGCTGAGGGTAATCGGCGCATTTGGGTGGCGGGTGATATTGCTGATCCGGTGGGGCTTGGGCCGCGTGCTTTTACGCATGTGGCGTCTCAGCATGCTGGGATTATTGTGCGTTCCATGCTGTTTCGCCTGCCGGTGCGCTTGGATTACGCGGCCTTGCCGCGGGTGACCTATACCGATCCGGAATTGGCGCAGATTGGCCTGACCGAGGCCGAGGCACGGGCCGCGCATGGGGAGGTTCGTGTGCTCCGGCGCGGGCTGGGCGAGAATGATCGCTTGGTGGCGGAGGATCGGGCGGAGGGGTTGATCAAGCTGATTGCCTCCCCGCGCGGGCGGCTTTTGGGGGCTTCGGTGGTGGGGCCTCGGGCCGGGGATATGGCGGGGATGCTGGGGCTGATGATTGGGCGTCGGCTGCCGCTTTCGGCCTTGGCGGGGGTGGTTTTGCCTTATCCGACGGTGCAGGAGGCCGCGAAGCGTGCGGCGGGAGATTTTTATGCGCCGAAGCTGGCTTCCCCCCTGGTCAAGCGGCTTTTGGGGTTGTTGAAGCACTTGCCCTGAGATGGTTCCCCTAAGGGGCATTCCAGGCTAATTGACGTCAACTTAAACCGACACAGGTGTTCCATGGAACGCATCCTTACGGGGCGCTCGGCGCTCGTCACCGGTTCAACCTCGGGCATTGGGCTTGGCATTGCGCTGCTGCTGGCGGAATCCGGCGCCAAGGTGATGCTCAATGGGATGGGCAAGGCAGAAGATATCGCGGCGGCGCGGGCCAAGGTGGGGGCGGCGATGGGCGGCGGTGATGCGCCTTATTCGGCGGCGGATTTATCGAAGCCCGCCGGCGTGCGCGCCATGGTGGCGGAAGCGGAAGCGGCGCTGGGGGGCGTTGATATCCTGGTGAATAATGCCGGCATCCAATTTGTGAGCCCCGTTGAGGATTTCCCGGAAGAAAAATGGGATGCGATCATCGCTATCAATATGTCGTCCAATTTCCACGCGATACGTGCGGCGCTGCCGGGGATGAAGGCGCGCGGCTGGGGGCGGATTATCAATATCGCTTCCGCGCATGGCTTGGTGGCGAGCCCCTATAAGGTTGCTTATGTGGCGGCCAAGCATGGCGTGGTGGGCATGACCAAGGTGGTTGCGTTGGAAATTGCCGAGACGCCGATTACCTGCAATGCGATCTGCCCCGGCTTTGTCAGAACGCCGCTGGCTGAGGCTCAGGTGAAGCCCTTGGCCGATAAATTCGGCATTTCGGAAGAAGCGGCGCTCCGCGATCATTTGCTGGTGAAGCAGCCATCGCGCCGCTGGATTGAAGTTGAGGATATTGCGCGCATGGCGCTGTATCTGTGTGGCCCTGGTTCAGGTGCGGTGAATGGTGCGGCGCTTTCCATTGATGGCGGATGGCTGGCTGCGTGATGGACGCGAATAGCCGGGCGGGGAAGCGGCCTCAGAGCCAGCAAGAAGATTTGGCAGCGCCGGCGGTTGCCAAGCCGGTTGCGAAGAAGCGTCTGAGTCTAGCCTTGCAGGGTGGCGGCACGCATGGCGCCTTCACCTGGGGCGCCATGGAACGCCTGCTGGAAGATGAGCGTATAGACTTTGATGGTTTCTCCGGCACCTCAGCCGGCGCGATCAATGGCGCCATGGTGGTGGAAGGGCTGATCGAGGGCGGGCCGGCGGGCGCGATCAAGGCGCTGGACCGTTTCTGGCGCAGCATGGCGGCGAATTTGGCGGTCAGTCCCTTGCAGGCGCTGCCTTGGGAAAAGGCAATGTGGGGGCATGACCTGACCTGGTCCATCGCCTATCGCACCTTTGATACGCTGTCGCGCGTGTTGTCCCCCTATCAAATCAATCCATTTCCGATCAATTATAATCCGCTGCGTGATGCGCTGAACCAGAGCATTGATTTTGAGCGGCTGCGCGAAGAAACCAAGGCGCCGCGGCTGTTTATCTCCGCGACCAATGTGCGCACGGGCAAGCCTCGGGTTTTCACGCGACGGGAAATTGACGCGGAGGTGCTGCTGGCTTCCGCCTGCCTGCCGCAGGTTTTCAAGGCGGTGGAGATTGAAGGCGAATCCTATTGGGATGGCGGCTACCTCGGCAATCCGGCGCTATGGCCGCTGTATGAACAGGGCGGGCCGCCGGATATCATGCTGATTCAGTTGAACCCGCAAGTGCGCGAAGAAATGCCGACGAGTGCTTCGGATATTGTTAATCGACTGAATGAAATCACCTTCAATGGTAGTTTGATGGCGGAAATGCGTGCCATTGATTTCGTGCAGCGTTTGCTTGATGCGGGGCGATTGGAACAGCCGCGCTATCGGCGGCTTTTCATCCATTTGATTGAGGATGAGGACAGGCTCCGGTCTTTCAAACTTTCCACAAAATTCAATGGCGATTGGGAGTTTTTGTGCATGCTGCGCCAATTCGGGCGCGATGCGGCAGAGAAATGGTTGACTGAGCATTTCGATAAGCTCGGCCGTGAAAGCAGCGTGGATATCCGGGAACGTTTTCTGTGACGGGCAAGGATATCTGGGACGCCAAGACCTATTTGCAGTTTGAGGATGAAAGGCTGCGGCCCGCGCTCGATTTGATTGCGCGGATTCCGCATGAAGCGCCGAAGCTTGTGGTGGATTTGGGCTGCGGCGCGGGTAATGCGCTACCTGTGTTGGCGGCACGGTTTCCGACGGCGCGAGTGATGGGCGTGGATGGCAGCGCGGCCATGCTCGCCAAGGCTGCGGCAGCGGGGTTTGAGACGGCGCAGGCGGATATCGGCACTTGGGCACCGGCAGCGCCGGTGGACGTGATTTTCAGCAATGCCGCGCTGCAATGGTTGGATGGGCATGAGGCTTTGTTTCCGCGCCTGCTGGAATGCCTCGCACCAGGCGGCGTTTTGGCCGTGCAAATGCCATCCATGCATGCGGCGCCTTTGCGCGCTGTTCAGGATAGGATTGCGCGGGAAGGGCCTTGGGCTGAGGTGTTGCAGCGCGTGAAAAGCGCGCCGCCTATTTTATCGCCCGAAGCCTATTACGCGCTGCTGAGCCCGCGCGTGGCGAAGCTTGAAATGTGGGTGACGGAATACATCCATGTGCTGCGCGGGGAAGACCCGGTGGTGCGCTGGGCCATGGGCACAAGCCTGCGGCCTTTTCTGGATGCGATGGGGGCGGAAGGCAGCAAGGGGTTTTTGGCGGCCTATGCAGCGGCGATGCGCGCGGCCTATCCGCCGGGGCCGGATGGGGCGGTGCTGCTACCGTTTCGGCGGTTGTTTGTGCTGGCGCGGAAGTAGCGCTACCCCCGCGCCAAATCCCGCCTGAACCAGACATAAAGCGCCAGCGCCGCACCAAGTGCGGCCACCGCGAAGAATACCGGCGCCGTCGCGCTGCCCGTGACATCCCTCAGCCAGCCGGCAAAGGCTGGGCATCCCGTGCAGCCGGCATAGAACCACACAAAATACACACCCAAGCCCCGCGCGCGGCGTTCCGGCGCCACAGCCTCGGCTGCCAATGCCGAAAACACGGTGATGGTCAGCGCGTAGCAGAAGCCATGCAGCAGGCCGAGCAACGGCGCCCAAGAAGCATCAGCCAATGGCAAGGCAAGTGCCGCCAGCATGGCAAGTAGCGTCGCGCTGATTGTCATCGGGCCCGCAACCCCCGCGCGGCGCGCAAGCCAAGCACCTGCCGGCACCGCCAGCAGATTGGACCAAGAAATCAACGAAACCGCAAAGCTCGCCTCCGCCAAGCCAAGCCCGCGCGCCATCAGCATCGGCGGCGCGAAGCTCACCAGCACCATATAGGCGCCATTCACCAAGGCCCAGCAGGCACCGGCCAGGCACATGCGGCGAAACTCGGCCTGCGTCAGTGCGCTGCCAGTGCTGGTGCTTGCCGGCAGCGCGCGCGGTTCCGGCCCGCGGGCGAGGGCTACCGCGATGAAGGCAATGCCGGCGGCAAAGGCTGCGACCTGATAGGGAAATTGCCAGCCATGATCAGGCACAAAGCCGGGGAGCGCCGCCTGCGTCGCGGCAATGCCAAGCGGCCAGCCCAGCACATAAACCGCCATGGCGGGGAAAAGGTCTCGGCCAATGAAACGGTCCTGCACCATTTTCGTGAGCAGCAAAATCACTAGCAGCGTGCCGAGGCCCATGAGCAACCGCCCCGCCACCAGCAGCGCTACTTCTTCCGCACGCGTCGAAACAAGCGCCCCCAGGATCAGCAGCAAAATCCCAAGCAGCACACCGCGCCTATCCCCCAAACGCTGCGCGACCAAGCCCAGCGGATAGGCGAGGAAAAGCCCTGGCAACCAGAACAAGCCAACCAGTGTGCCAAAGCCTGCCCAATCCAAGGCGAAGGCTTCCACCAAAGCGGGGCCAGCCGCGCCGGGGGCCTGGAACATCGCGCCCAGCGCAGCGCGCAGGATGAAGACGGCAACTAGAAAGGCAACAGCGGTTTTCAGAACAGCCATATCAACCGCGCCTTCGCCCCGCGCCGCAGCGCGACCATCGCGTTCTGTCGGAATAATCGCGCCAGCCGCCTGCCCCGCGCCGCGCTGATGCCGATGAAGCAATGCGCTTCCCACCAGCGCTTGGTGCCTCCCCGGCCTTCAACGTAGTGCAGGCGCCGCAAGCGCTCCCGCAGGGCCGTATGGCGTCGCGCATTCCAGCCATAGGGATGGCGCCGGCTGAAGGGATTGCCGGCGGCGATGAAAACGCCTTCCTGTAGGCGCCAACTTCGCAGCAGCGCATCCAAACCCGGCGCGCGCTGACCGATGCGCGCTGCATGCGCCCCCGCAAAATAGCAGGAAGCGCGATAGGCCCGCAAAAGCTGCTCTGCTCGCTTCATCGCAATTGCAGCAACATGCCTTTGAGGTAAGCGCTTTCCGGCAGCATGGGGTGCAGCGGATGATCCGGCCCTGCGCCGCCCATATGCAGAATACGCGCTTCCCGCCCCGCGCGCTGCACGCCCCAGGCGACGGCATCGGCAAATTCACCCGGTGCCACATGATGACTGCAAGACGCGATGAAGAAAAAGCCGCCCTTTTCCACCAAAGTCGCGCCCAGCCGTGCCAGTTTGCCATAAGCGCGCAATGCCGCCGGTTGATCCTTGCGCGCCTTGGCGAAGGCGGGCGGGTCCGTGATCACCACGCCAAAACGCTTGCCGGCGCCTACCATGCGTTCAAGCGCTTCCAAGGCCTCGGCCTTTTGCGTTTCCACGCGATCAGCGACGCCATTGCGCTGCGCCGCTTCAAGGGCGAGTGCCAGCGCTGCCTCGCTGCGGTCCAGCAGCGTCACATGGGAAGCCCCGGCGACGGCCGCAGAAATACCAAAACCGCCCGTGTGGCAGAAGGCGTCCAGCACCGTCGCGCCCTTTGCAAGTCGCGCAACGCGGGCGCGATGTTCGCGCTGATCAAAGAACCAGCCGGTCTTCTGCCCGCCCAGGGGATCAACCGCGAAGGAAAGCCCGCTTTCCTCAACGGAAATTATGCCGGCTTCGCCGTGCAACAGCTTGGTTTCCTCGCGCAGGCCTTCCAGCGCACGCACGGCGCTGTCATTGCGGGCAATCACCAGGCTGGGCGCGATCAGGGCGTGCAGCGCTTCCAGGATCAATGGTGTCGCGGCTTCCATGCCGGCACTATTGGCCTGAATGGTCACTGCATCGCCGTAGCGATCAATCACCAAACCCGGCAACCCATCGGCTTCGGCATGGATCAGCCGGTAATGCGGGCGGTCAAACAGCTTGTCGCGCAAGTTCAGCGCTTCCTGCAGGCGCTGCTTGAACCAGGCCAGATCGCAGGCGGCATCGGGGTTGCGATCCAGCTTGCGCGCGCCAATCAGCGAATGGGGGTTGAAATGCCAAACGCCATGCTTGACGCCATCATCGCCTTCCAGCCGCACAACACTACCGGGCGGCAAAGCCTTGGCCGCCGGCGTCATGGCGATTTCATTTGAGAAAGCCCAAGGGTGGCCGGCCTTCACGCGGCGGTCTCGGCCAGGGAGCAAGCGGATAACAGATGGTACGGAAGCATTCATGCGCCGGACCATGGCGGTTTGCCGCTTGTCCCGCAATGCGCAAGCCGAGACCCCCCTGCGCTTCGGGCCGCTTCTGCGACGCTCCGCTTGCTGGCAGCGGCCAGGCTCGGTAGCCTGCCTTTGCTTGATGATACGCCTGCTGCGCGCAATAGGGCGAAAAGCCCTCATAACAAAACACCGCTGCGCGCATCACGCGTAGCTTCGGGAGGAATTGGTTCATGGTCCATCACATCGCGCGCCGTCCCTTGCTGGCAGGCCTCGCTGGGCTTAGCGCGACGAGCCCAGCATTGGCGCAAAGCGGCACCGCGCCGCGCCCCATCACCATCATCGTCCCCTTCGCGCCCGGTGGCAGCACGGATATCGTGAGCCGCCTATTGGCGGAACGCATGACAAGCTTGCTCGGCCAGCCAGTGCAGGTCGAAAACCGCGCCGGCGCCAATACCATTATCGGCGCTGAATTCGTGGCCCGCGCGCGGCCAGATGGCCATACGCTGCTGATGGCCGCCGGCACCACGCTGACAATTAATCCGGTGATCGTGCCCAATCTTCCCTACAAGCTTGAAGATTTCGCACCGGTGATGCTGGCCACCACCTTTCCCTTCGGCATCATCACACAAATGCGTGGCGGCGCGGTGGATGTGCCGGCCTGGGTTGCGGCGGCGAAGGCGCGGCCCGGGCAAATGACCTATGGCACCAATGGGCCGACGACGCTTACGAATGTCGCGATGCTGATGGTGATGGAACGGCTTGGCATCACCATGCAGGATGTCACCTATCGCGGCGATTCCGCGCAGCTTGCCGCCTTCATGGCGGGTGATCTTGATGTGCTTGTTGTGTCGGGCGGCACAGCCCAGCCCGTGCATCGTGATGGCCGCGGCAGAATGATTGCCTGGACCAGCGGGCGGCGCATTGCTTCGACGCCGGATGTGCCCTCCATCGCGGAATTCGCCCCTGGCCTTGATGTATTGAGCTGGTTTGGTTTGCTCGCCCCCGCGCGCACGCCGCAGGATGTGGTGCAGCGCGTGAATGCCGCCGCGAATGAGGCGCTGAAGGATGAGAGAATTCGCGAAAGACTGATCACGGAAGGCCAGTTCCTGGCTGGCGGTTCGCCCGAAGATTTTGCCGAATTCCTCCGCCGTTCCGACACGCAATGGCGACCGATCTTGAGCAAGCTGAACGTGCCGCGCTAACTGAAGCGCTCAGCCGCGCACCGCCAGCACCACGCCGGATAATACCAAGGTCAGCGCCAGAATTTCGCGGAGACAAAGGGCTCGGATAGGAACAGCGCAGCACCCAACACGCCCACTACGGGCGTGATGACAGTGCCAAGCGATGCAAGTGACGCCGGCAGCATCTTGAGCGCCGCGAACCAGGAAAGATAGCAAAGCCCAAGGGCGAAAACGCCGCCATAGATCAGCAGCGCCACACCAAGCGCGGATACGCGGCTGAAATCCAGCGGGTCGAAAATGATCGCCGCGATGAAAAGTGGTGCGACGCCAATGCCAACCTGCCAGGCAACGGAACTTGATGGCGGCAGGCCAAGCGGCATCCGTTTCGTGAGTACCGTACCAAGTGCGAACAGCACGGCTGAGCCCAAGCCCAAGGCCACCCCGGGCAGCTTTGCAATCCCAAGATCAAGCCCCTTACCCAGCACCAGATAAACCAAGCCCGATAGCGCCAGCACCAGCGCCAGGATGCGCGCCAAGCTTGGCTTTTCCCCCAAGATCAACCAGGCGAAAACCGCAGCCCAGACCGGCATTGTGTAGCAAATAATGGTTGCCTCAGACGCCGAAAGCCACAGCAGCGAAAAACTCGCGAGCCCCATCCAGGCCGTGACGTTCAACAGCGAAATCAGCGTGAGCCTACCCCAAATGGCGCGCGGCACGACAAGGCTTTGCCTTTGCGCCAGCACCACCGCCAGCAGCACGATAAAGCCAAGCCCGCCGCCAATCGCGCGCGTGGTAAGCGGCGGCAATTCCGCCAGCAGCACCTTCATCGCCGGCCAATTCATGCCCCAGCCGACGGTTGTAATCACCAGAAGCAGGAAGCCCACAGATGGGGGGCGTTGCGCGGCGCCCGCCATCAGAAACGGTAGCGCGCACCGACGCTGAGGAAATCCGCCCCATTGGTCGAGCCATTGATGAGGCCAAAGACGCCGGAGCGATGATGCAGCCGGAACAGCACTTCAAGCTCCGGCATGGAGGGTGCCGCAAAAGTCAGCTCGATCGAGAAAAAATTCAGCCAATTTGCCGATTTGCCATCCTTGCTGACTTCGGCGGACGAGAGATTTGCGACATATGAAGGGCCGATCGGATAGACGGCGAAGCTGGTTGTCAGAAAATCATCCCAGGGAAATGCACGCCAGCGCAGGCCAAGCGCGGCATAGGCTTCGGCGCTGTTATTGTCACCAAAGCGGCGCCCCAGGCCACCTTCCACTTCAATGTCCAGATGGTTCAGCACGGTGGTCAGGCGCCGATTATAGGACCCTGACAGAAGGTAGATGGAATCGGTTCGCGTATCCCAAGGCGTTGTGACGATATCGCTGAACACATCGGGGGAGAAGATACCCCCCATTATCGCAATGCCATTATCGCGGCGCGCCGGGGCTTCAGGCTCCGCTGCCAAGCCTGGAACGGCGGCGGTCAGCAACCAGAACACCATGGCCGCGCAGGTGAAGCGAAGCCTCATTGCATGAAATCCGGCTCTTCACGCGACAGGATGCGCTTGATGCTTTCCAGATGCAGCTTGGCGCTTTCACGATCGCCTTCACGCATTTGCGCATAGGTGCGCGCGGCCATCTCAGCCGGTACGGGCTTCAGCTTGCGCCCGGTGGACATGGCCAGGCGCTGCGCTTCGGCGGCGCGTTCCAGGTAGTAAAGATCATCCCAGGCTTCGGCGACCGATGCCCCCACCACCATGACGCCGTGGTTTTTCATGAAAACGATATCGGCATCACCGATGGAAGCAGCGATGCGATCCCCCTCACTCTCATCCAAAGCAAGGCCGTTGTAATCTTCATCCACCAAAGTGCGGCCATAGAATTTGAGCGAGCTTTGCCCGGCCCAGGCCAAGGGCGGGCCTTCCAGCATGGCAAGGGCGGTGGCGTTCGGCATATGGGTATGAAAGGCCGCCTTGGCGCGTGGCTTGTTCAGATGCATGCGCGCATGGATGTAGAAAGCGGTCGCTTCAGGCACGCCTTCGCCGGCCACCACGTTGCCTTTGAAGTCGCAAACCAGCAGGCGCGATGCGGTCATTTCCGAAAAGGCCCAGCCATAAGGGTTGACCAGGAACAGATCATCGCGCCCCGGCACCACGAAGGAGAAATGGTTGCAAATCCCCTCATGCAGGCCAAGCCGCGCCGCCATGCGGAAACAGGCGGCCAGATCAACCCGCGCGGCGCGCACGGCTTCGGCATCCAATTCGGAGTTTCGCAGAATGGCAGGGGCGGAACCGTCAAGCGCATGGGCCATGGTGTTTCTCCTGATGGCAGGCGTGGGTTAGGATTGGACCGTAAGATGCACATGGGGGACTGGAAGATGCAACGCCCGCTTGTCCGGCGCCCCTGGGTCCACTTGACCCCTGGACAGGGGGCGCTTCGCGCGCCAAAGGCAGGGCGAAAGCAAGCCAAGGGATTAGCGGAACATGAGCGGCACAAATCAGCGCATTGATGGCAAGCGGCTTTGGGATAGTCTGATGGCGATGGCGGAGATCGGCGCCACGCCCAAGGGTGGTGTGAAGCGCCTGACGTTGACCGATGTGGATAAGGCCGGGCGGGATCGTTTTCGCGGCTGGTGCGAAGCCCTTGGCCTGACCGTGCGCGTTGATTCCATCGGCAATATGTTCGCTCGCCGCGAAGGCCGCGATCCCGCGCGCCTGCCTGTGCTGCTCGGCAGCCATTTGGACAGCCAGCCCACCGGCGGCAAATTCGATGGCGCGCTGGGTGTGATTGCCGGGCTTGAGGTGATGCGCAGCATCCATGACCTGAACATCGTGACCGAAGCGCCGATTGAATTGGTGAACTGGACCGATGAAGAAGGCAGCCGCTTCGGCCATTCATTGATGGGCAGCGGCGTTTGGGCCGGCATCTATACGCAGGAAAAAGCCTATGGGCTGCGCGATGTGGATGGCGTGAGTGTGGGCGATGCGCTGGACGCCATTGGCTATAAGGGCCCGCATAAGGCCGCCCCTTTCCCGGCGGATGCCTATTTCGAATTGCATATCGAACAAGGCCCGATCCTGGAACGCGAGGGCAAGCAGATTGGCGTGGTGACCGGTGCTCAGGTGCGGTGATCATTGGGCAAGATAGCCACGCAGGCACCACGCCGCCTTCCGCGCGGCGCGATGCGCTGGTGGCCGCCGCGCGCGTCATTGAACGCGTGGATGCGCCGATGCGGGCGCGGGGTGAGGAT
This sequence comes from Alphaproteobacteria bacterium, assembly GCA_026400795.1. GTDB lineage: Bacteria > Pseudomonadota > Alphaproteobacteria > Acetobacterales > Acetobacteraceae > Neoroseomonas. The sequence continues at coordinate 3,706 of JAPLOJ010000175.1, read as the reverse complement.
GGCCGCGGCACAGTGGGCTTCCTGCAAGTGCTGCCTGCCAGCCGCAATGTGGTGCCGGGCGAAGTGCGCTTCAGCGTAGAATTCCGTCACCCGTCAGACGCGCAAATCCAGGGCCTTTCCGAAAGCTTCCCGGAAGAAGCCCGCAAGCTAGTGGAGGCCAATGGCTGCAAGCTGGAATTGACCGAGCTGTTCCGCATCCCCGCGCAGCCCTTTGATGCTTCCTGCGTTGACCTGGTGCGCCAGGCCGCCAAGCGCCTTGGCTTGCCGTCGCGCGAGATCATCTCGGGCGCTGGGCATGATGCGGTTTATGTCGCGCGTTCCGTGCCGACGGCGATGATCTTCACGCCCTGCAAGGATGGGCTTTCGCATAATGAGGCCGAGAGCATCATGCCGGAAGAGGCTGAGGCCGGTTGTCAGGTGTTGTTTGAAGCGGTGGTGGCGCGGGCCAATCGCGCCATCTGACTGCCGGGGCACAGCGCTTGCTTGGCCTTCGTCTGAAACACAACAAAAGGATTTGCGCCGATGAGCGATTTTGATCTGGTCATTCGTGGTGGCACCATCGGCACGGCGAGTGCGGTTTTTGATGCCGATATCGGCATCAAGGGCGGCGTGATTACCGCCATTGGCAAGGCGCTTCCCGCTGGCCAATCCGAAGTGGATGCCAAGGGCAAGCTGGTGCTGCCCGGTGGTGTGGATACCCATACGCATATCGAAGAACCGCGCGGCGGCGGGCCGACAGTCAATGCCGACACCTTCGTCACCGCCGGCGCTTCGGCAGCTGCGGGCGGCACCACCACGGTGATTGGCTTCGCGCGACAGGAACGCGGCGGTTCGCTGACGCAAGCGGTTGCGGAGCATCACGAAAGGGCGAAGAAAAGCCTGATTGACTATAGCTTCCACATGATCCTCACCGAACCGCGTCCGGATATCCTGCAACAGGAAGTGCCGGCGCTGATCGCTTCTGGTCATCGCAGCCTCAAGATTTTTCTGACCTATGAAGGGGCGCGGATTTCGGACGCCGAGGCTTTGCAGGTGCTGGCCACCGCGCGCCGCCATGGCGCGCTGGTGTGCATTCATGCCGAACATCATGATCTGATTGATTTCCACAAGAATGCGCTGCTGGCGGCGGGTTTGACCCTGCCCAAGCATCACGCCTGGTCAAAGCCGATGGTGGTGGAACGCGAATGCGTGCATCGCGTCTGCGCCATGGCGGAAGCGCTGGATGTGCCAATCCAGGTCTTCCATGTCTCGGGCGCGCAAAGTGCCGAGGAAGTTGAACGCGCGCAAAAGCGCGGCCTGAAGGTATGGGCAGAAACCTGCCCACAATATTTGGTGCTGACCACGGAAGACATGGATCGCCCAGGTTTTGAAGGCGCCAAATATGTCTTCAGCCCAGCGGCGCGCTCTGCCCCCGATCATGCGGCGCTATGGGATGCGATGCGCCGTGGCGTCATCAGCAATGTGAGTTCCGATCACGCGCCAACGCGCTATGCGGGGCCGGATGGCAAGACGGCTTTCGGGCTGGATGCGCCTTTTACCAAAATCCCGAATGGCCTGCCGGGGCTTGCCACGCGTATGCCGATCCTGTTCAGCGAGGGTGTATCCAAGGGGCGGATTTCCTTGCAGCAATTCGTGGCGCTGACAGCGACCAATCCGGCCGAGATTTTCGGCATGGCGCCGCGCAAGGGCAGCATTGTGGTCGGTGCGGATGCGGATTTCGCGCTGTGGAATCCGACACGCCGTGTCACCATCACTAATGATATCTTGCTGCATGGTTCAGACCACACGCCCTATGAAGGCATGGAAGTCATTGGCTGGCCGGAAGCGACCTTTGTCCGTGGCGTTCCCGTGGTGCAAGGCGGCAAGGCCGTGGTCGCCGCTGGTCATGGCCAATTCATCCCGCGCGGCGCTTATGAGATGATCAAGCCGCGCGGCATTTTCCCGGGGCCATTCAACCCTGTGGATGGGGTTGCAGTCTGATCCTTGTCTGACACCAGCGGATGGCCTCAGATCGAGGACATCCGCCTGAGGCCGACCATCCGATCACACAGGAACAGCACAAAAATCGTCAGTAGAATAAGCAGGGTTGAAACCGCGGCGAGCGTCGGGTCCGGGCTGATTTCCAGATAATTCAGCAACTGGATCGGCAGGGTTTTTGTGCGCACATCCACGAGAAACATGGATACCGGGTAATTATCGAAGCTGGCAATGAAGGCGAATAGCGCGCCGGAGACGAAGCCAGGCAGGATATTCGGCACCAGCACGCGCCAAATCGCCAAGGGATAGGAACAGCCAAGGGTACGCGCCGCATCCACCATGGCGAAGTCAAACAGGCTCAAGCTTGCCAGGACCGTGCGCATGATGAAGGGCATGGTGATCACCACATGTGCAATCAACAGCGAAAACCACGCATCGCGCAGCCCCAATTCCCGCATCGCTTGCAGCATGGCGATGCCAAGCACGAGCCCCGGCAGCATAAGCGGTGAGACCATGAAGGTGGCGACAGCCTCGGCCCCTGGCAGGCGGCCACGGACCAGGGCAATGGCGCAAAGCGTACCCAGCAGCAGGGAAATCGCCGTGGAAAGGGCGGCGATTTGCGCTGACAGGCCAAGGGCTGACAGCAGCCCATCCACATTGCGAATGCGCCCATACCATTGCAGCGAAAACCCCTCAGGCGGGAAGGCGAAGATCGGCGCTTCCGTGAAGGATACGGGAATCACCACTACGATCGGCAGCAGCAGGAAGGCGATGGTCAGGAACAGCGCAAAGCTGGTTAGGAACCGGGCAAAGCGTTCCATTTCTAGCTTCCTTTTGCTGTACCAAGGCGGCGTTGCAGCAAGGCGGCGCTGACCACCACCACCACAGCGAGCGTCATCAATACCGCCGCCATGGCCGCACCCAATTGCCAATCGCGCAGATTGAGGAATGCCTTGGCCATGACCATGGACATGGTCATGTAGCGATCCCCCATCAAAAGCGATGGCGTGACATAGGCCGCGACAGCCAAGGAAAACACAATGGAAACACCAGCCACCACACCGGGCAGCGAAAGCGGTAGCGTCACGCGCGTGAACCGAAACCAGGGCGACGCGCCAAGCGTTGCGGCTGCATCTGGCAGGCGCGGGTCCATCATGCGCACCACGGAATAGATCGGCAGCACCATGAAGGGCAGAAACACATTGATCATGCCAGCGTAAAGCGCGAATTCGGTGAAGATCATGCGGATGGGCCGTTCGATCAGACCAAGATTCAGCATCAGCCAATTCAGAATGCCATCGCGCCTGAGGACAATGCCCCAGCCGAAGGATTTGACGATGATGGAAACCGTAAGCGGCAGAAAAACCAGCGCGAAAAGTACCACCTGCCGCCAGCCCTTGGCACGCGCGAGTGCAAAGGCCGCCGGATAGCCCAGGATCAGCGCGCCGGCTGTGGTGATCAGCGCCAATTGCAAGGTCTGGCCAATGACCTGGATGTAGTAATCATCGCCCAGCACACGGGCATAACCCGAAAGGGTGAAGCCATCCGCACCGCGGATAGAAGACCATAACATCAATAGCAAAGGTGCCAGAAAGACCAGCGCCATGAAGATCAGCCCTGGCAGCGCCAGGAAGGCGAGCGGATCAAGCTTCCGCCCCGTGGAAGCGGGCGCCATCATGCGGGAAAGGCCATGGTGTCAGTGACGCGAAAGCCAAAACTGACTGCCTGC
>JAPLOJ010000279.1:7176-7634 GCA_026400795.1 Alphaproteobacteria bacterium | reverse complement strand
CTGGCCCGAATGGTGGGGCTGGTGGCTTAACCTGCCGATTTGGCACTAGGCGAGGGGAGGGAAAAATCCCATGGCCGAATATCAGAACATCTTCACCCGGATACAGGTGCGCGGACCAGTACCCTATCCTGGTGTGCCCCTTCCCGCCGATAACTCTCCGCGCGATGGCACACCAGGCGAGGTGCACCTTTTTGGTCGCCTTGGTGATGCGCAGGTAGGTCCGATTTATCTTGGCTATCTTGGCATTCTCTCGCTGCTCTTTGGCTTCATTGCCTTTGAGATCATCGGGCTCACCATGCTTGCCTCGGTAAATTGGAATGTGAGCGAATTCATACGTCAGCTTTTTTGGCTGGCGCTGGAACCGCCACCGCCGGAATATGGCTTGCGCATTCCGCCGCTGAATAAGGGCGGCTGGTGGATCGTTGCAGGCTTCTTCCTGACGCTTTCCATACTGCTTT
>JAPLOJ010000279.1:0-7139 GCA_026400795.1 Alphaproteobacteria bacterium | reverse complement strand
CTCGGCATCGGCACGCATGTCGCTTGGGCCTTTGCTGGCGCCATCTGGCTTTACCTCGTGCTGGGCTTCATCCGCCCGGTTGCCATGGGAAGCTGGAGCGAAGCGGTACCCTTCGGCATCTTCCCGCATCTGGATTGGACGGCGGCTTTCTCCATCCGTTACGGCAATCTGTTCTACAATCCCTTCCACGCACTTTCGATCGTGTTCCTTTATGGTTCCGTCTTGCTCTTTGCGATGCACGCGGCAACCATTCTGGCGCTTGGGCGTTATGGTGGTGAGCGTGAAATCGAACAGACGCTGGACCGCGGCACTGCAGCGGAACGTGGTGGCTTGTTCTGGCGCTGGACCATGGGCTTCAACGCCACGTTTGAAAGCATCCACCGCTGGGCCTGGTGGTTTGCCTTCCTCTGCCCTGTCGCGGGCGGGATTGGCATTCTGCTGACCGGTACTGTGGTTGATAATTGGTACCTCTGGGCGGTGGATCGGCACTTTGCGCCGGCCTACACAATGCCTTGGACACCGGCTGTTGATCCCTCCATCGTTCAAGGAGCGCCGCGATGAGCAAGTTTTCACTCAGCATCGCTGCCTTTGTGGTTTTCACTTAGCATCGCTGCCGGTGTGGTGGCGCTGCTTTGCGGGGTGATCTTCGTCACCACTTTCGAACGCCCGCCAGTACTGTCAACGCAGGGTGGCTTCCGCGGGCTTTCGATGGGTGATGTTCAGAACCCACGCACCATCCCCGCGCGCCTTGCTGCCAATCAGGTGCCTGAAGCATCTGAAGCGGCCGATACAACAGGGCCAAGGGCACATGAAGCCTATCAGAATGTGCAAGTGCTGCGTGACGTGAGTGAAGCGCAATTCAACCGCATCATGCTGGCCATGACGGAGTGGATCGCGCCCAATCAAGGCTGCGGCTATTGCCACAATGTCGAGAATATGGCGTCGGACGAAGTCTATACCAAAGTTGTCGCTCGGCGCATGTTGCAGATGACGCATAAGATCAATTCGGAATGGGCGACGCATGTCGGCCAGACCGGCGTGACCTGCTACACCTGCCACCGCGGCAACCCGGTGCCGACCATGGTCTGGTCAACCGAACCCAATAGCCGTGCTGGCCTGCAAGCGCCGCGTGGGCAGAATCATCCCGCCGCTTCCGTGGGTGAGACTTCGCTGCCTTCGGATCCCTTCACCCCCTTCCTTTTGGGTGATCAGCAAATCCGTAACATCAGCACCACTTCGCTGCCTGGGCGGAATAGTCAGGGTACCATGACTACGGAATGGACCTATGGGCTGATGATGCATATGTCCACGTCGCTTGGCGTGAATTGCACCCATTGCCATAACAGCCGGTCCTTTGCTGAATGGGCACAAAGCCCACCGGCGCGGACGACTGCCTGGCATGGCATCCGCATGGTGCGGGACATCAACATGTCCTACATCGAACCGCTGAAGCCGCTTTGGGTAAGCAATCCCAATGGTCCGGCGGAAGGCCCGCATGGTCCACGCCTGGGTGCAATGGGTGATCCGCTGAAGGTGAATTGCGCCACCTGCCACCAGGGCGCCAATCGTCCCCTGAATGGTGCGCCCATGCTGCGTGACTTCCCAGAACTGAAGCAGGTCAATCAAGGCCCGCTGCGTTCCGCCGATGCTACGCCGCGATAATGGGATTGGGCGGGATGATTGATCCCGCCCGTCTTTCTTGCGTAAGCTTTGGGACCTCCGCGTATCGCGCGGAGGTTTTCCTTTTCTGGGACTTCGATATGGTGTTTCATGTTGGATAATATGCAGTCTGAAACGAGCATGATGGAAAGCACCACAGACCCGCGCCCCCATGCGATTGTGATTGGCTCCGGCTTTGGTGGCTTGGCGGCGGCTGTTCGGCTTGGTGCGCGTGGTTGGCGTGTGACAATCCTTGAAAAGCTTGATGCGCCGGGCGGGCGCGCTTATGTTTTTCGTCAGGATGGTTTCACTTTTGACGCCGGCCCCACCATCATCACCGCGCCCTATTTGCTGGAAGAACTTTGGTCGCTCGCCGGCCGCAAGCTTGCGCAGGATATTGATCTGCGCGCGATGGACCCCTTCTATCTGATCCGCTTCGATGACGGCGACGTGATGCGCTGTTCCGCTGACCTTGATGTGACGCGGGCCGAGGTCGCACGGATTGCGCCGGAAGACAGTGCAGGCTTTGAGCGTTTCATACTTGAAAGTGAGCGCATCTTTCGCGTGGCCTTCGCCGATCTGGCCGATAAGCCCTTTCATAGTCTCGCGAGCCTGATCAGTGCCGCGCCGGATTTGATCCGTCTGAAGGGCTATCGCACCGTCTATAGTCGCGTCTGTGATTACTTCACCAGCGACAAGCTACGCGTTGCCTTCAGCTTCCACCCGCTGCTAATCGGCGGGAATCCCATGACCACCACCGCCTATTACTGCCTAATCGCGCATCTGGAACGGTTGCATGGTGTGCATTACGCCATGGGCGGCATGGGCGCGCTGGTGCAAGGCATCGTCAATCTCGCGACAAGTCTGGGTGGTAGCATTCGCTACAACACCGAAGTGAAGCGCATCACCACCGAAGGTCGCCGCGCAACAGGCGTTGAGCTGGCGGATGGCGAAAGGCTTGCTGCCGATATCGTCATCTCCAACGCCGATGTTGCCTGGACTTACAGCAAATTACTGAAGGATTTCCCTCGTCGGCGCTGGACTGATCGTAAGATCGCCCGCGCGCGCTATTCCATGAGCCTTTTCGTTTGGTATTTCGGCACCAAGCGTCGGTATGATGATGTCTATCACCACACCATGGTGCTCGGGCCGCGCTATCAGGAATTGCTGCACGATATTTTTACGCGAAAGCACCTTGCGGAAGATTTCAGTCTTTACCTGCATCGCCCGACCGCGACGGATGACTCAATGGCGCCGCCGGGCTGTGATTCCTTCTACGTGCTTGCCCCCGTGCCGCATTTGGGCGGCAAGGTAGATTGGGCCAAGCATGCGGAACCCTATCGCAAGGCCATCGAAAAGCGTCTTGAAGAAACGGTATTGCCGGGGCTTGGTGAGGCGCTTGTCACATCACGCATGATCACGCCGCAGGATTTTCAGGATCGGCTGCTATCGGTGAATGGCGCTGCCTTTGCGCTGGAACCGCAGCTTTTCCAAAGTGCCTGGTTCCGCCCGCATAATGTCAGCGAAGAAGTGCAGGGGCTTTATCTTGTTGGCGCCGGCACGCATCCGGGTGCGGGTGTCCCGGGTGTGATTTCCTCAGCCAAGGTCTTGGATCAGCTTGTGCCGCATGGTGATACGCTGAGGCGCAACTAAGCGCGCCCCACCCCAATCCGAATAGTGCCCCGCGCGCCGGCCCAATCTTCCAAAAGCCGCGCCGCCGCAATGCGCCCAGACATCGCCGCCATGGGAATACCTGGCCCGGGATGCACGGAACCGCCCGCCAGATACAGCCCCTGCAAGCGCGTCACCGCACCTGGGCGCGCGAAAGTTGCAGTTGAGCCATGGCCGGCGCGGCCATAAAGCGCACCACCAGAACCCGGGAAAAGCTGCGCGAAACCTTCTGGCGTGGTGACCACTTCCTCACTTGCGCTACGCGCCACGTCCAGGCCGCAGGCTTTCAGTAGGCCAAAGCCACGTTCACCAAGTTCAGCGATTTCATCAGGCGAATGGCCGCGCCGATCGCCATCGGGCGGCGCATTGATCAGAACGAGCATCCGCTCCGGCGTGCCCTGGGTGGGACCCGGCCCGGCTTCGCGATCCTGCGCGCAAATATACACGGTCGGTGCGGCGGTGATGTCGCGCCTGCGGAAAATGGCGTCGAATTCCGCCGCGTAATCCTCGGCGAAAAAAACATTGTGATGCACCAGCGGAAAGCCTGAAGTCGGCGCCTTCACGCACCAGGTGACCGCGGAAAGGGACCGCGCGGCGCGCGGCGTATCCTCGGCAGCGTTGCGTGGCGCTTGCCCCAAAAGGCCCTGCGCCAAGGCCGCCACATCGCCATTGAAGACCACGGCATCGGCGGGAATTTCCTCACCATTCGCCAAGCGAACACCGCTGGCGCGGCCTTGGCGGGTCAGAATTTCAGCGACCTCCGCACCAAAGCGGAATTCAGCACCCTTGGCTTCCGCCAGGCGCTGAATTGCATCCGCTACGCGGCGCATGCCACCTTGCACGAACCACACACCATCCTGTTCCACATGCGCGACAAGCATCAGCGTGGCCGGCGCCAACCAGGGGGAGCAACCGCAATAGGTTGCGTAGCGCCCAAACAATTGGCGCAAGCGTGGGTCGCGGAAATGCTCGCCCAATGCATCCCACAGCGTCTTCATCGGCGCGGTGCGGATCAGCGCGGCGATATTCGTGATGCCCACGCGCTTGACCAGATCAAGCGGGGAGGGGCGTTCGGCGGCAATGAAGGAACCGCGTAGCGTACGGAAGATATCGGCGCTGCGCGCGCAAAAGGCGCGATAGCCGCGCGCCTCGGCGGCTCCAGCAAAATCCCCGATGGCGTCGGCGGAACGCGCAATATCAGCGAAAAGATCAAGCCTACCGCCAGCGCGCCAGGCATGCCGCGCCAGGACATCCGCTTTCTGTAAGGGCAGCGCAGCTTCAAGGGAGGCGCCGGCATCCGCAAATAGCCCCTCAAAAATCCAACGCATGGTAAAGACCGTGGGGCCGCCATCAATCGGGCTGCCGCCCACCATCACTTCGCGCATTTTGCCGCCTGGTGCTGCGGCGCGTTCCAACACCGTCACCGCCGCACCGCGCCGCGCGAGATCAACCGCTGCGGCAAGCCCGCCCATGCCAGCGCCAATCACAACAACGCGTGGGGCAGCCATGTTACGTAGCAGCGCTTAGTCGCCGACTGCGCCCGGCGAATTGCCGATCCACCACGCGGCGATGCCAGATAATCAGCGAAACACCCACCACCAACGGCACCGCCCACATGAAAGGATTAAGCGCCAATTCCGGAAAAATCCTGACGGAACCAAAGGCCATGAAGGCGGTGTAAACTGATATGCCGGCACCCACCAAAGCCTTGATATGTTCCTTGATCCAGGAACCCGGCCCCGGTTCGCGCGCCATCAGGAACCAGAGATTCGTGGCCGCCGTCGCCAGCCCCACCATGCAAATGCCGATCATCAGTGGCTGACCAATCATCCAACCCTGCCAGGCGCAATTCAAGGAAGCCGGAATCAGCGCATACTGCAAGAAAAGATTGAGCCGCGTTCTGTTCAATTCATGCCGGCGCTTGTTGCGAATGGAAAGCCAGCCATACCAAGCAAGGTTCACCGTCAGCAGCCCGGTCATCAGCATCATCCAGCCAAAAATGCCGCGGATGAAAGCCTCATCAAATCGGCCTTCCAGATGTGGGTGTGTTTCAATTGGCGCTGCCAGGGTCAGCAGACTCATGATCATGGCAAGGCAGCCGGTGATCAGCAGCGCGAAGGTGAAAATCTTCCCCCAGCGCGCGTGATTGACGCCGCCCTTGCGCCCGATCACGGGCACCCAGAAAGCGATGGCGCCAATGCTGCCCGTCACAATATGGGCGGCAACCAGCGCATGGAACAGGAACAGGACCATCCGAGCCTCCCCAGCATTTAGGTGACAATTGCACTTGACATATATGGATGTAAAGCGTGGAAATCAGCTCATGTTAGGCAGGGGCATAAACAGCGCGCTTCCCCAAAGCGGCGCAGAGATGGGGGCGGGCAGGGGGTCATGAATCACGCGCTGACCTTCCGCGCTTTTGCGCCGCCGCGCCCGGAACCCTTGCCCGCGGTCATTGCGCTCATGCGCTGCATGATCCGCGGCGATGGTGATTTGCTCTCGCTTTTGCCGGCGGAAGCCTATCGCATGCCGATTGGGCCGCTCGGCTATTCCCGCCGGTCCACCATCATCGTCAATCGCCCCGATCTGGTGCGGGAAGTGCTGACTGATGCCAAGGGCATTCTGCCCAAAAGCGATCTGATGGTGCATGCGCTGGATCCATTGATTGGCGATTCGATCTTTGTCTCCTCCGGCGCTACCTGGCGGCGCCAGCGGGCCATGATTGACCCGGCCTTGACCATGATGCGCGTCAACCGCGCCTTTCCAGCGATGGAAGCCGGTGCGGCGGCGGCGGAAGCCACACTTGCCGATCACGCCGCGCGCGATACACGCTTTTCGCTTGACCTGATGATGAGCCACATGACGGCGGACATCATCTGCCGCACCGTGTTCTCCACCGGACTCGAGACGCGCGTGGCGCATGAGGTCTTCGATGCCTTTACCGAGTTCGAACATAGCGTCGCGCAGGTGGAAATACGCCGGCTGATTTTTGACCGCGCCTGGAAGCGTATTCCGCAAAAGGAAAGCGTGCTGAATGCCTGCGGCCTGATCCGGCGCTATTTGGGTGAATTGCTGGATACGCATTTGGGCGATGGCGCCAGCAGCTTTGATGATATCGCAAGCGCCATCATCGCCGCGCATGATGTGGAAGGCAAAGCCTTCACGCGCGAAGAGCTGATTGATCAGCTCGGCGTGCTGTTCCTGGCTGGGCATGAAACCAGCGCCAGCGCACTTACCTGGGTGTTCTATTTGCTTGCGACGCAACCCGCTTTGGTCGCAAGGTTGCGCGCTGAAATTGATGAAATCGTTGGACCCGGCCCCATCCTGTTTGAACATACGCGCAAGCTTTTGTTTGTGCGTAATGTGTTTCGTGAAACGCTCAGGCTTTATCCACCCATCACCTTCCTGCCGCGCGTCGCCAATGAGGCAACGCGGATCGGTGATTACCCGGTGAAGAAGGGCGCGCTGATCATGGTGGCACCCTGGGTGCTGCATCGCCACCAGGCCTATTGGCGCGATCCGCATTTGTTTGATCCAGACCGTTTCCTGCCGGAACGCGAAGCGGAAATGACCACCGGCGCCTATATTCCCTTCGGCATTGGCCCGCGGGTTTGCGCAGGCGCGGCCTTTGCGCAGGTGGAAGCGGTGCTGTTGATTGCGCGGCTGTTTCGCCATTTTGATTTCCACATCGAAGCGCCTGGTGATGTGCGACCCGCCGCGCGACTCACCACGCGCCCGGCGCGGCAGGTGATGTGCCGCGTCACCCGCGTGGCATGACAGGCAATCTGCTGCTGACCCTCGGGCGCCTG
>JAPLOJ010000256.1 GCA_026400795.1 Alphaproteobacteria bacterium | reverse complement strand
CAATCGCGCGCGTTCAAAGAAAAGCTGCCGCGCCGCCAGCCGCGCGGGCAGCAGGAACCAATCAAAAAGCGAAACGCGCCCCTTGCCGAGCGGCACCGGCGCGGAAGCCACCGGCGGCGCGCGCAGATTTTCGGTCAGCGCATTCACGGCCGGATCGCCACTTGCACCTGCATGTTGGACCGCCGACGCAAGGCTGCCGCCCCGGCCTCATCCAGCGTCAGGCGCACTTCCACCGTGCGCGCATCCACCGCCGCCACGGGGTCATTGCTCGCTTGGGTTTGGCGGCGCACGGTCCAGCCGATGGCGTTTACCTGGGCGGCGAAGCGCTGCGCTTCGCCGGGCACTACCACTTCCGCTGATGCGCCAAGGCGCACGCGCGGTAGATCGGTCTCATAGACATCGGCCACCACTTCAAGCTTGGAAAGATCAGCCATTTCCAAAACCCCATCCGCGCCAACCTGATCGCCAGGGCGGACGAAAATCCGCAGGATGGTCCCCGCAATCGGCGCGCGCACACGGGCCAATTCGGCATCCGCCTGCGCCTTGGCCGCAGCCGCACGCACCCCGGCAAGGCGCGCTTCGGCAAGCGCGATATCCTCCGGCCGGGAAGACAGCAGCGTATCCAGTGCTGCCATGGCTTCGCGTTTTTCGGCGGCCAGTCTTATGGCGATGGCGCGGCTGCGATCCGCTGCCGCCACGGCGCCCGCGCCGGTGGGCACCAGGCGTTCTGCCCGCTCAGCATCGCGGAGTGCGATTTCTTCCTGCGCTGTGATGGCTTCAATCCGCGCGCGTTGCGCCTCGATCTCTGAGGGCCGGCCTGCGGCGCGCAGCTGCGCCTCGGCCTCCGCCACGGCGGCTTCGCCTTGGGCGGCGGCAGCGTCCTTCATGGCGGTATCGGCGAACTCGGCCAGCAATTGGCCTTGCGCCACTTCCGCACCTTCGGCGACCAAAAGCCGATCAAGCCGCGTCACCGCCATGCCGCCCGGTTGATTGAGCCGGCGGATGCGTGATGCCGGTTCCACGCGCCCAAGCGCGCCAACACCAATCGGGCCAGTGGCAGCCGCAGGCGCGGGGCTTACGGGGGGTGGGGTGCTTGGGCGCAATTGCCAAAAGGCGGCGCCGCCAATCCCGAGCAGCAAAAGCCCAGCGATGATCTTGCCGCGCCTGGTCATGGCCGCGCCCCCAAAAGCCCAGAAAGTGCCGCGCGCATTTCGGCCAATTCGGCCGAGCTTGGGGCGTAAAGGCTGAATAGCCGCGCCATGAACAACCCATCGCCAGCGGCCATGATGGCCGCGCCATGGCCGGGCGGCAGGCCATCAGCCGCGACAGCAGCGCGCATTTCCGCAATCACGGCGCGCATCGGTGCCAGCAGCGCGGGGTCATGGTGAAAGGCCGCCAGAAAGACCGCCCCGGCCCGCTGATGGCGTTCATTGCAAGACAAATCGCCCTCGCCAAAGCCCCATTCCAGCATGGAACGTGCAACCCGCCCCGGCCCTTCCGGCTGAGCGGCGACGCAAGCCGCGAATTCCTGAGCGATGAAGGCTGAAAGCCGACGCAGCAAGGCCTCCAACAGCGCTTCCTTGGAGGCGAAGTGATACAGCAAGCCACCCTTGGAGACGCCTGCTTCGCGCGCGGCGGCTTCCAGCGTCAGCGCAGCGACACCGCGGGCGATGATCAGGTTTTCAGCCGCATCCAGAATGCGTGTCGGTGCATCAACGGTAGGTGCATGTCCATCCATGACCCCTAACTATACCGTCCGGACGGTTTTTCAAGCCTGCGGTGTTAAAGCCGTATCCAATAGCGCCTCAATCGCCGCTGGGTCATCCCAGGCAAGGGCAATGCTCACCACCTGAATGTATCCTTGCGTGTCGTGACCGGGGTGGCGCGGAGCTTTTCCGCCTCGACCAGGATGTCGCGGATTTCCTGGTCATCGAAGGGGTAGTGATCCGCGAAGGGATGGCGCGCGGCCAGAACGGCGCCGGCTTCCTGCAAGGTTGAGAAGAATTTGCGCGGATTGGCGATGCCGCAAAAGGCGACCACCGGCTTGCCGGCAAGCGCTGCCGCTTCCGGGCCGGGCACCAGCCGGGCGCGCAGCACGGGCAGGTCAGCGGGAAGTTGGGCGAGCGCGCCGGTTTCATCCTCACCGATCAGCACTGCCGCCTGGCAGCGCGCCGCGGCAGCAAAAACCGGTTCGCGCAGGGGGCCGGAGGGGATCACGCGGCCATTGCCGAAGCCATAGGACCCATCAATGATCAGCAGGGACAGTGATTTTTCGAGTGTCGGATTCTGCAGCCCATCATCCATGATGATCGCCTGCGCGCCGGCTGCCTGCGCCGCCGCCCCGCCCGCTGCGCGATCAGCCGAAACCCAGGTGGGCGCTATGGCGGCCAGCAGCAAAGCCTCATCCCCCACGGCCCGGCTATCATGGCTGGCGAGGTCAACCCGGGCCGGACCCTTCAGTTTGCCGCCATAGCCGCGAAGCAGGAAATGGGCGGCCAGCCCACGCGCCTTGAGCCTTTCGCCCAAATCAAGCGCCACCGTGGTTTTGCCCGCGCCACCTGCTGTGGCATTGCCGCAGCAAATCACGGGCAGCGGTAAATGCTGCCCTGGGCGCGCCATGCGTCGCGCCGTTGTGCCCGCATAAAGCGCCGCAATGGGCGAGAGCAAAGCTGCCGCCACACCAGGCTTATCGCTCCAGAATCCAGGCGATCGCATCAGATGAAACCGTTCAAACCTTCCATGGTGCCCGCATCGCGCAACGGGCGTGCAGGGCTGGGATTACTTGCCTCGGGCTTTCCCACCCGCGCGGCTTCGCCGTCTTTCCGGTAAGGCCCCCGAGATTATTGTGGATTGGTCGTCCCCGGACGGGGGATGTTACCGCGCGGGGCGGATCAAGGGCAACAGGCTTGTCGCGATGCGCCCAGGCAGGCCGGCCTGGTCCTGGGCAAGTGCCCCCGCGGCCGCCGCCATGGCCTGCCCTGCCGTGGGATCGGACAGCAAGCGCGCGATGTTTCCGGCGAGCGCCTTCGCCGCCCCTGGCCCATCCGGGGTTTCCACAAAGGCATGGGCGGCACGCAGCCGCGTGATGATTTCACCGAAATTGAAGTGATGCGGGCCGGAGATGATGGGGCAGCCAAGCCGCGCGGCTTCCAGCGGGTTCTGCCCGCCATGGGGCACCAAGGACCCGCCAATCAGCGCGACGCGCGCCAGGCGATAGAAAAGCCCCAATTCGCCAAGCGTATCAGCGACATAAACCGCAACGCCTGGCCCCGCTTCCTGCCCCGCGCTGCGCCGCGCAATTGGCAGATCCCCGGCCAAAGCCGCTATATCCGGCCCTCGCGGCGGGTGGCGCGGCACAATCACCGTCAGCAAACCGGGGTGATCCAGGGCGAGTAGCCGATGCGCGGCCAGGATGATTTCATCCTCCCCCGGATGGGTGCTGGCGGCGAGCCAGACCGGCCGCCCCGCCCAGGCCGAGGTCAGGCGTGCAAGCTCGACCGGATCAGCCGGCAAGGGCGGCGCGGCATATTTTAAGTTCCCCCAGCAAGGCACGGGGCGACCGGCCAGCGCCGAAAAGCGCGCTGCATCACTTTCGGTCTGCGCCAGGATCAATGCAAAGCGCCCAAGCAAAGCGCGCGCAAAACCCGGCGCCCAGCCCCAAGTTCGGGCGGAACGCGCCGACATGCGCGCATTGATCAGCGCCAGCGGCACGCCCTGCCGGCCCGCTGCCGCCAGCGTATTCGGCCAGAGTTCAGATTCAACGATCACGGCCAGATCAGGCCGCCAAGCTTCCAGAAACCGCGCCACCCAGCGCGGCACATCCAAGGGCAGGAAGCGATGCTGCGTGCGGAGGGCGAGTTCCGGCGAAAGCCGCTGTTCCAGTAAGCGCGCGGAGGTCACGGTGCCGGTGGTGACCAGAAAGGACAAAGCCGGGTCCTGCTTCGCCAAAGCCTCCAGCAGCGGCAGCAGGGACAGCGTCTCCCCATTGCTGGCCGCATGGCACCAGACCAGCCGACCCGATGGGCGTGCTGCGCCATGGCCCTGGCGTTCGGCCAGGCGTTCGGCGATTTCCTTGCCCTTGGCCACCCGGCGTCGCAGGTAAAGCGGCAAAAGCGGCGCAAGCAGGCTGGCAATCAGCGCCCAAAGCGCGGCCAGGATTTTTGCGGAAAGGCTTTGGGCGATCATCCCACCACCGCCTGATCGGCACGTTCCGTCGCGCGGTTGAGCGCTGCGGTGATGGCCGGCAAAGCGCTGGCCGGGTCTTCCCGCGGCACGGTGATGGGCGCTTCAAGCACCACCACAGCGCGGGCAAAGGGCAGCGGAAAGCGCATCCGGTCCCAGGATCGGGCGCGGCGCATGCGCGAAGACGCCGCCGATACCGGGCGCTGCTTCCCGTGCCGGGCCACGTGGACCATCGGGCGTGATCACCGAAACCCCGCCACCTTCCAACACGCGCAAAAGCTGGCGCAGCCCAGTCGCCCCGCCTTTCGAAGACGAGGCATGGACCACTTCAACATCAAAGGGCGCCACGGCACGCGCGATCAGCCTGCCATCTCGGTGGCGCGAAATCAGCGCCTGCGCCCTGCGCCCGGGGGCCACCGAATTTTCACGGGCGATCAGCCGCCAGCCCTGCGCGGCAAGCGGCAGGCATTCATGCCAAAAGGCCAGAATCATCGGGCCGCCGGCCTTCAGATCAACGCCTTCGGCGCCCAGCAGAGTCCAGCGCGTGGTGGCCCAGATCAGCCGCAGATACAGCCCAACCAGCCAGGCAAGCAGCGCCTGGGCAGAAGGATGGCGGATCAGCCGCTTGAACATTGGGGATGGGCTTCGCGCATCATCGCGGCTGCTGTAGCGCGGATTGCGGGCAGTGTGAAACGCCACGCAAGCCCGGGCCACCGCTACCCAGGTCGGCGCAAGCTGTGTTAATTCTACCCTAAGACGCGAGGGGCCGCCTGTTGGTGCCCAGGGCTTCAGGGAGAATGACCATCATGGCTTTGCGTGACCAGAAGGGCGCAGCGCGCTTTGCGCTACCGGTGGTTTTGGCCCTGGCCCTGCCGATCCTGATCCTGCCCGGCTGCAAGGAAGAAACCACCCCCGCCCGCCAGCAAGCCGCTGCGCCACCAGCCGCGGTGTTTGTCGCCCGTGTGGAGCGCCAAGCCATAAGCCGCGGGGCCGATTTCATCGGGCGCGTCGAAGCCATCGACAAGGTTGACATCATCGCCCGCGTCACGGGCTTTCTCCAGACGCGGCATTTCAATGAAGGCGATGCGGTGAAAGCCGGGCAATTGCTGTTCACTCTGGAACAACCGCCCTTCGCGGCTGAGGTTTCACTCCGCCGCGCGCAAGTGGATAGCGCGCGCGCCGATCTGGCCAATGCCACCACCCAGGTCGCACGCGGGCGCGAATTGGTGAAAACCAATGCGATCCCGCAAGCAACCCTGGATGACCGGATCACGGCCGAAGCGGAATCCAAGGCCAAGGTCGCAGCGGCAGAAGCGCAATTGCAGCAGGCGCAAATCAACTACGACTACACCGAAATCCGCGCGCCCTTTGATGGTCGCGCGGGGCGTTCGCCGCTCAGCCCCGGTAATGTCGTCAGCCCAAGCAGCGGCACGCTGGTCACGATTGTGCGCGATGACCCGATCCGCATCAGCTTCCCGGTGACGCAGCGGCAATTGCTGAATTTCCGCCGTGAAGGCGGTGCCGGCGCGTCTGATCGCATCAAGGTAAGCGTGCGCCTGCCAGATGGGTCCATGCTGGATAGCACCGGCCGTTTTGACTTCATTGATGTCACCACCAATCGCGCGACCGATTCCGTGCTGGTGCAGGCGATGATCCCCAATCCGCAAAAATATCTGGTGGATGGGCAGGCAGTGACAGTGGTGGTGGAAACGGGTGATCCGGAACAGGCCATCGTCATTCCGCAATCCGCCTTGCAAATAGATCAGGCCGGCAGCTTCGTGCTGATTGTGGGTGCCGAGAACAAGGTAGAGGTCAAGCGCGTGAAGACCACGCGGGGCTTGGGTGGCCAGCTTGTGGTGACCGAAGGGCTTGAGATTGGCCAATTGGTCATCACGGAAGGCGCGCAACGTGCCCGCCCCGGCGCGCAGGTGGCACCTCAGCCAGCACCCACCACGCCGAGTGGCGTGATGCCTGGCACAGCGCCAAGGCGGGGCTGACGCGCCATGATCTCAAAACTATTCGTTGACCGCCCGCGCTTCGCCATTGTCATTGCGATCCTGACGACGATTGCCGGCTTGATTTCGCTGCTGCGCATTCCGGTGGCGCAATTTCCCGATATTGTGCCGCCGCAGGTGCAGGTGACCGCCAATTTCCCTGGCGCTTCTGCCGAGGTGGTGGAAGCGACAGTGGCGCAGCCCTTGGAAAGCCAAATCAATGGCGTGGATGGCATGATCTATATGCAATCCACCAGCGGCAATGATGGTTCCTATTCGCTGAATGTTTCCTTCCGAGTGGGAACGAACCCGGATCAGAATACCACCAATGTGAATAACCGCGCGCAATTGGCACTGGCGCAATTACCGCAGGAAGTGCAGCGCCTTGGCTTGACCGTGCGTAAGAAATCATCGGCCATGCTGCAGGTGATCACGATCCGGTCCACCGATGGCTCACTCGATCCGCTATTCATCAGCAATTACGTGACCATCAATGTGCTGGATGCTTTGCGCCGCGTGCCGGGTGTGGGCGATGCGCAGATGTTTGGAACGCGCGATTATTCCATGCGCATCTGGTTACAGACGGATCGCCTGACCGCGCTTGGCCTGACGCCGGCGGATGTGATCGGCGCGATCCAGAAGCAGAACCAGGTGGCACCGCTTGGGCGCGTGGGTGCGCAACCCATGAGCCAGGACGCGTCCTATCAGCTCAATATCACCACCACCGGGCGGCTGGTTACCACTGATGAATTCGGCGCCATCATCATCCGCGCCAATCAGGATGGCAGTATTCTGCGGGTGCGTGATGTCGCGCGGTTGGAACTCGGCGCCTGGAACCAGGATGTGGAGACGCGGCTTAATGGCGATGCGGCACTGCTGATCCAGATTTTCCTCTCGCCCGGGGCCAATGCGGTAGGTGTTGCGGATAGTGTTGGCACCACCATGCGCCAGCTTGCCACGCGTTTCCCCGCCGGCATGGGGTATGAGGTGACCTACGATACGACTTTGTTTGTCAAGCTCACGATCCATGAGGTGATCAAGACGCTGCTGGAAGCCTTTGTGCTGGTGGTGATTGTGGTCTTCCTATTCCTGGGGTCCATCCGCGCCACCATCATTCCGTTGATTGCGGTGCCGGTCAGCCTGATCAGCACCTTCGCGGTGCTGAGCGCCATGGGCTATTCGGCCAATACCGTATCATTGCTGGCGATGGTGCTGGCCATCGGCATTGTGGTGGATGATGCGATTGTGGTGGTGGAAAATGTCGAAGCCACCATGGAACACCATCCGGAGCTTTCAGTGCCGGAAGCCACCAAGCTTGCCATGGAAGGCATCACCGCGCCGATTGTGGCGATTACCATGGTGCTGCTTTCGGTCTTTGTGCCTTTGGCCTTCATCCCCGGCATTTCGGGCGAGTTGTTCCGGCAATTCGCGGTGACCGTCAGTGTTGGCATGTTGTTTTCCGCGATCAATGCGCTGACGCTTTCACCCGCGCTGTGCGCCATATTGCTGAAGCCGCATCACGGGCCAAAAACCGGGATCATGGGCCGGGTTTCGGCCTTTATTGATGCGGTGCGTGATGGCTATGGCGTGATTGTCGCGCGCCTCGTCCGGCTTTCGGCACTCAGCCTGGTGCTGCTGGGCGTGATTGCTTTCGGGATTTATGGCATTGGCAGCCGCACGCCAACGGGCTTCCTGCCGCAGGAAGACCAGGGCGCCTTTTTCGTTGAAATACAATTGCCAGATGGCGCATCGCTCAACCGAACACGAGAATTGAGCCAGCAGGTGGCCGCGATAATTCAGCCGCTGCCAGGCATTCAGGCGGTGCAGAGCGTGTCTGGCTTTTCGATGCTGAATGGCCTCGCGCAATCCAATAGCGCCTTCTTCATCGTGACGCTGAAAACCTTTTCGGATCGCACCGCGCCCGAGGCAAAGGTGAATGCGTTGCTCGCGGCTGTTGCGCGCGGCACGTCGCAGGTGCCGGCGCTGGTGGTGCCCTTCAACCTGCCGCCGATCATCGGGCTTGGGACCGGCGGCGGCTTCCAATTCCAGTTGCAGAATCTGGAAGGGCGCCCTGTGGCAGAAATGGCGGCGGTCATGCGCGGCTTGGTTTTTGCCGCCAATCAGGACCCCGCGCTCAATCGCGTCTTCTCCACCTATTCGGCTGCTGCGCCTTCAATTTTTCTTGACCTGGACCGCGACCGCACACAGGTGCTTGGCATTTCGATCAGCGATGTCTTCGCCGCGCTGCAAGCGACCATGAGCAGCTATTACATCAATGACTTCAACCTGTTCGGCCGTAGCTGGCGCGTGAGCCTGCAAGCCGAGGAAGCGGACCGCGCATCGGTTGAAGACATCTTCCGCGTGCATGTGCGCAATGCCCAGGGTGAAATGGTGCCAATCCGCGCCCTTGCCGATATTCGCGTGGAATTCGGCCCGCAAAGCATTGTGCGTTACAACAACGTCCGCAGCCTGACGATAAATGGCGAACCGGCTGCGGGGCGCAGCAGTGGTGATGCGCTGGCGGCCATGGAACGGTTGAGTGCGACCACCCTGCCGCAGGGTTTTTCCTATGAATGGACCGGCACGGCCTATCAGGAAAAAGCCGCTGCCGGGCAAACAGGCATGATCCTGGGGCTCGCGGTGCTATTCGCCTTCCTGTTCCTGGTGGCACTTTATGAAAGCTGGACCATCCCCGTGCCCGTGCTGCTTTCGGTCGCAATCGGGGTGCTGGGGGCGATTGCATCCATCAGTGCCGCGGGGCTTTCGCTGGATATCTATGCCCAGGTCGGGATTGTGGTGCTGATCGCATTGGCCGCCAAGAACGGCATTCTGATCATTGAATTCGCCAAGGAACAGCGCGAATTGCACGGCAAATCCATCCAGGAAGCGGCGGTGCTGGGCGCCAAGCTGCGCTTCCGGGCGGTCATGATGACGTCCTTCGCCTTCATCCTGGGGCTTTATCCGCTGGTGGTGGCGGAAGGCGCATCCCAGATCAGCCGCCGCGCGGTGGGCACACCGGTGTTCTGGGGGATGATCGCGGCCTCCACCATCGGTATTTTCATGATCCCAATGCTGTATGTGACCTTCCAAAGCATGCGGGAGAAGTTGAAGGCCATGCTTGGCATGGGGCAGGCGGTGAAACCCGCCCAACACCCCCCGTCTTGACCCGGGGGCCATGAGACACGATTTTCAGAGGCAAGAAGGGCAGCGCATCCCGCCGCCCGCGATTCGATGGAGACTCCCATGGGTGATCTGACCAAGGCCGTATCTGATGAGAGCTTCAAGGCTGATGTGCTCGATTCCAGCGGCGCGGTGCTGGTGGATTTCTGGGCCGAATGGTGCGGCCCCTGCCGCATGGTGGGGCCGATCCTGGATGAGATTGCGGCGGAATATGCCGGCAAGCTCACCATCGCCAAGGTGAATATTGATGAGAATCCGATGACG
>JAPLOJ010000281.1 GCA_026400795.1 Alphaproteobacteria bacterium | reverse complement strand
GGCCTTTTATCCAACGCTCCTTAGGCGTATTGTTCCTGAGCACGTTCGTATCAGACGCGTATTTCCATTAGATGGTCGCGACAATCTACTTCGTGAAGCTCCAAGTATAAAACTGAAAGAGCCGCAAGCACTTTTCATCGTGGATGGAGATTTTGATTTAGTTCGAGGAGATCCTCGCCCTAAAATAGATGGATTAATCCGCCTGAATGTTTACTGTATCGAAAACATTCTTATCTGTGAGGAGGCTATTTCGAAAATTCTTTCTGAAGAACTGAACATCTCACTTGAGGCCGCATATAGGCATCTTGAATTCCAAAAATGGACTAAAGAATTAGAGGAACCACTCGTACAACTATTTGTCGCTTACGCGCTATCTAACCTTCACTTGCCCAGTCGGCCCACTATCTCAAGGGGTATAGACAAGATGTGTCATCCCCGAAGGAAAAACACTTATCAGAAATTTGCCCCCGAACTAGTTCAAAATCACATTAATGAGATTAGGTGCGAGCTCTCAAAAAAAATAGGCGCCAAGAAGACTGAAAAGTTGTTTAAAAAAATTCTCACGAGATCAGAAAGGCGCGCCCGCCCGCTTGACACGGTCTCCGGGAAAAGCATTTTGCTTCCTTTGCTGTTGATCCACCTTCAAAAACTTAAATGCAGCATAAAGAAAACTACACTTAGAAACAGGTTGGCCTCATTCTGTTCCACTGAGGGTCTTGATGATCTAGCCAAAAATCTTGAAACAGCGGCCAAAGAGGCTCGTTCGCGTGTACGTAATTAATTCAGTAAATACTTCAAATAACAAACTTTCTCGATTGTAAAATTTTTTCCTGTCTATTGAAGCAATATTAGGGAAAACGATCCGACAACGTCTGGTCTGTGACGATCCCTGCCGCGTCTTCTCCGCTCAGCCAGGCACCCGCAACGGTGGCGGCGAAGCGCGGATGGCAGGCTTCGCCGGCGAAGATCAGCCGGCCATCAACAAGCGGTTCCGCCAATGCCCGCCGTGCTGCCTGCGCGCCCGGGATGGCGTGGCTGTAACTGCCGAGAAACTGCGGGTCTTCGCCCCAATCGGTGATGATGGGCACACCCAGCGCCTTTGCTGCTTCCGCGCCAAAAACATTCGCGAATTCGGCGCGGGCATGCGCTTCGGTTGCGCGGTGACCGGCGCGCGAGAGTTCCCAAGCCAATGACCCGCCGATGAAGGCCAGCATCACCGGCGCGCCAAAGGGCCGCGCAATCCAGGAAATGGGCCGATCCCCCTGCCCAGCAATATCGCGCCTGAGGCTGGCGAAGGGCCCGAATTCAGGCAGCGCGCCAGGCGGGATGGAAAAGGCGAGCTTATTCAGCAAGCCAAGCGGTAGGGCGATGATCGCCTCCTGCGTGTGCGCCGGCAATGCGGGCGTGAAGGCAATGCGGCCTTGCGCCAGCACGCCGGTTGAAACCGTGATGATCGCGGCCCGCGCCCGGATGCGCCCGAAAGCGCCGCTGGCTTCAACGCTTTTGCCGCCCCAATCAAGCCGCGTCACTGGCGCACCAAGGCGGATGGGCAGCCCTTCAGCCAAGCTTGCCACCAGCGTGCCAAGACCGCGGCGCAGCAAAAGGTTCGGACCATCAAGCGCAGTGGTAGCGAAATCATGCAGGCTCATGCGCGAAAGTTCGGCGGCGCAAATCTGCGCACCTTCCCAATGCGCCACCAGTGCATCGAAGCGCCCGCCCTGAGGCGCGGCATCCGACGCGGGACGATCCGGCGCGCCATCGGCGGCGGCGGCTTCAATCACGCGCCAGAAGCGATCCTCGGCGGCGGCGAAGGCCCCACGTTCAGCTGTGGTAGCAAAACGGCCTTCGGTGAACAGCAAGCGCTGGCGGAGCTTGTCGTGATCCACTGTTTCGAAGCCAAGTGCCTCGGCAAAGGCGGTCAGCGGATTGTCATTGGCCTGGTGCAGCCAGGAAGCGCCATGATCAAAGCCTGTCGCATCGGTATAGGCGCGCCCGCCGATGCGGTCCTTCGCTTCCAGCACCAGGCAGGAAAGGCCGCGCATGCGGAGCGCTCGGGCGGCGGCAATGCCGGCGACCCCCGCCCCCACGACCAGAACCTCAACCTCATCGCTCATGCGGCGCCTTCAGGGTATTTTCAAGCTGAACGAAGCCATTGGTAATCCAAAAACTGTTCCCAAACAATGGATTAGCGCAGATCACGTTCAGATGGAATCATCTGAAGGTGTGAAGATGCTCGAAAAACAACGATGTAGAGCGGGTTGCGTGAACCCATGTGAACGCAACACGTTCGAGAGAATTTTAGGGTCAAGTGATGTCACTTGGCGGTTCGGAAAATGCAATCAAACGAAAATCCAGCGCGTATCCGGCGCATGAATGCGCATGCAACGCGCGCCAGACCACGAAGCAGGGGTGGCAAGCCTTGGCGCAGGGTGCTACAGAACCCGCTATCGGAGCGTAGCGCAGCCTGGTAGCGCATCAGTCTGGGGGACTGGGGGTCGTGGGTTCGAATCCCGCCGCTCCGACCATTCTTCGAGTGTTACCCCTGCTGTCCCTAGCCGCCCATGGCGATTCAAGGATGGCTTCAGCGAAATGGCGAAAGCCGCGCCCAGCCAGCCGACGCGTTATCACGCAGCCAAGCGCAGCTGACGTAGCCTTCACACAAACGCACAAGATCACTGCCAGCGCTGGCGCTTTTTTCAGCCGTCACATCCAATAAGCCCGTCCAGGCCTGCTGCATCTGCGTGCTGCTGGCCGCCATCATATCCTTCGCCGCCTCTGCCTGACGTTGCGCGCCGGCCAATAATTCCTCCGCAACGCCTTCCGTCGCGGCGCTGACATGGGGCGCCAGCGCCTCTCCCAGCGCGCAGAGCGCGTGTTGTTCAGCGCTGGGTGGGCGCCCCAAAGCGGCATCCGCGAGCGCACCCCAAACACTGCCCGACCCAAGCATAAGCGAAAGCGCTGCCCCACCGGCCTGGCCGAGCATACAGGCGTAGGTCATGCGCGCTTCGGGCGCGGCGCCCTTCGGCACCAGCGGCGTGCTGACCATGGCTTCAGGCAGTTTCGGGTTTGGCTTCGCGGGTTCCGCCATAGGCGAGGCGATCGGCGCCATCGCCAAGGCGAGGATCGCTACAGAATTGCCGAATTTCCTCACGCCTGCCTTCCCCCCAAGAACGAACACAGTCGCCTTTATCATATCCTGGGGGCTTCACCGATAGGCTTTTGCGGCCAGCCCCTGTGCACGCATTCCCGAGCGAAGCGCAAATACCTGACGGTCAGGAAAATGCGATCAAACGAAGATCTGGTGCGCATCCCGCGAAGGGAAATGAACGGCGCGCGCTAATCCTCTAGCGCGGCAGAACGGGCCTTGAGCAAGGGCCGCAGCAACGGATTGGGGAAGGACCGCGCGATGGTCACGGCGTAGAAGGTCTCAACCAGGCCCGAAAGCGGCGTGGCGCGCATCAGTGTTCCGGCGCGAAGCTCATCGCGCACCACAATGGCGGGCATCACGGCAAGCCCGATATCCTGGCGCGCAAGCAGGCGCATCATCGCCATATCATCAACTTCGGCCGCGATGCGGGGCGTAACACGCAGCCGATTGGCCAAGGCTTCGAATTCGGCGCGCAAACCGCTCTCTGGCCCCGGCACAATCACCGGGTGGCGCGCCAGCAATTCCGGCAGGCTGCCGCCCTCGCGCAGTCTTTTCGGCGTGCCGAACAGACCAACCCTTTGCCGCGCCACGCGATGCCCAACCATAGCGGGGCCTGGCCCCGCGGCAGGCAGCCGATCCATGAGAACAACATCAAGATTGAGCGCGCGCAATTCAGCAAGAAGTTCCGCCGGCCCGCCCGATCTCAGCACCAATTGCAGATCCGCCCGATCAAGCAGGGGCTGCAAGAAGGCAAGCTGAAAATTCCGCGAAAGGGTTGCGAGCGCTCCAATCCGCAAGATCGCGCGCGCGGTCGTATCGCCCTTCAGGGTTGTCAGCAGAAGCGTCCGCTTCGTGCGTTCAAACAACGCATGCCCAAGTCTTTCTTCCAAAGCGCGTATCTGCACTGACAATGCGGACTGCGAAAGGCCAAGCTTTTCCGCCGCGCGGGTCAGGTTTCCCTCATGCGCGACAGCGCGGAAATAGCCAAGATGACGAAGGTTCAGGCGGTTCATAATTCTATTTTATAGAACGATAAAATAGATACAATGTATTTTATTCATCCTTGAGCCTGGCCTATGGGGCGGGTCCTTTCATCTGGACGGAACCAAAACCATGCCCGGCTTGGACCTATTGGTCACCAATCTTCTCTCACCCATCGTCTTGGCCTTTGCGCTCGGCGCTGTGGCCGGCTTCATCCGTTCGGAACTTGAATTGCCCGAAGTAGTGCTGAAGCTCATTTCGATCTATCTACTATTCTCGATCGGCCTCACGGGCGGGCGTGAACTCGCGCAGGTTTCCTTCAGTGATGTCTCAACCCTGATTGCGGCTGCGGCAGCAATGACGATTGCCATTCCCATCACCTGCTATGCGGTGCTGCGCAGGGTGGGCGGCTTTGATGTTTCCAATGCGGCGGCGGTCGCGGCGCATTACGGGTCCGTCTCCAGCGTCACCTTCTTCGCCGCCATCGCCTTTGCGCGCGCCATGGAAACCCCGGCGGAGGGCTATATGACCGCGATTGTTGCGGTGATGGAATTTGCCGTCATCATCTCGCTCGCCATCGGGCGCTGGGGCAATCAAGCCAATACGGGCAATTTCCGCCTTGGGGAGTTGCTGATGGACACGCTACGGGGCCGGGGCATTCTGTTGCTCACGGGCGGCATGTTCATCGGCAATATGGCAAGCGATGCGGAATGGCAGCGGATCGCGCCCTTCTATGAACACCTGTTCCGCGGCTTCCTGATGCTGTTCCTGCTTGAGATGGGCATGACCGCGGCGCGGCAAATCCGGGCTTTTGCCGGCGTCGGGCGCTTCATGACAGGCTTTGCCATTGTGGCGCCTGTCTGCTTTGGCTTGGTAGGGCTGATGGCGGGCTGGCTGGTTGGCCTGTCGCAAGGTGGCGCCTTTGTCTTCGCCGCCATTTGCGCCAGCGCATCCTATATTGACGCACCCGCCGCCTGCCGGGCTGCGCTGCCGGAAGCGAGCCCAGGGATCTACCTGACTGCCTCGCTCGGCATCACTTTTCCCTTCAACCTGCTCATCAATATGCCGCTGCTCTATGCGGCGAGTGGTTGGTTCTATGCCTGATCAGCTTCTGGCGCTTGATTCTTCCCCCTCTTCGGCCCAAGGATCACGCCCATGATCCTGCTGATCGACAATTATGACAGTTTCACCTTCAACCTTTTCCACTTCCTGGGCGATCTTGGCGCCAGGGTGGAGGTCAGGCGGAACGACGCCATAGACCCGCAAGGGGTTCTGGCGATGAAGCCCGAAGCCGTGGTGCTCTCCCCCGGCCCCTGCACGCCCAATGAGGCCGGCATCTGCTTGCCGCTGATATCACTCGCCGCCGAGGTAAAGCTGCCGCTTTTGGGCGTCTGCCTCGGCCATCAGGCGATTGGCCAGGCCTTTGGCGGGCGCGTGATCCGCGCGCCGGAACCCGTGCATGGCAAGGTCTGGGATGTGCATCACGGCGGCACGGATGTGTTTGCCGGCCTGCCATCACCCTTTTCTGCCACGCGCTATCATTCGCTGATCGTGGAACGCGAAACCCTGCCCGAATGCCTCCGCCCCACCGCCTGGACGGAAGATGGGCTGATCATGGGCCTCGCGCATCGGGAATTGCCGGTCTGGGGCGTGCAATTCCACCCGGAAAGCATCGCTTCCGCCCATGGGCATGATTTGTTGCGGAATTTCCTGAAGCTTGCAGGCGCCACCCAAGGCGCTGCCATCCCGGCGTGATTCCATGTCGCTGAAACCCATCCTGGCGCGGCTCGCCGATGGTGCGCGCCTGACGGAGGCCGAAGCCGAAGAAGCCTTCGGCATCATCATGGCAGGCGAAGCGACACCTGCGCAGATCGCCGGCATGCTGATGGCGATGCGCGTGCGCGGCGAAACGGTGGCCGAGATGACCGGCGCGGTGCGCGCCATGCGCGCGCGGATGGTCGCGATTGAAGCACCGCCTGGGGCGATGGATATCGTTGGCACCGGGGGCGATGCGGCGGGCACGCTGAATATCTCCACCACCACCGCCATGGTGGTGGCGGGCTGCGGCGTGCCAGTGGCCAAGCATGGGAATCGCGCTTTGTCTTCGCGCTCCGGGGCGGCAGATGCCATCTCCGCGCTTGGCATTTCGCTGGATGTGCCGATGGAAAGGCTGCCGGAAGTGCTGCGCGATGCCGGCATGGTTTTTCTGATGGCGCCCCGCCATCACGCTTCCATGCGCCATGCCGCCGGCCCGCGCATGGAATTGGGCACGCGCACCATCTTCAACCTGCTG
>JAPLOJ010000179.1 GCA_026400795.1 Alphaproteobacteria bacterium | reverse complement strand
TCTTTGCGGGGTCAGTCTGTTTTTCATGGTAGCGGATACGGCGAAGAGGCTTTTGTATTTGGCGCTTGGCGCCATGTTCGTGCAGCAGACCTTTGCTTCCATCGGTCGCACCCTGCCGCTTGTCATCGCCCCCGCGATTATCGAGGATTTGCACATAGACCCGGCACTGGTCGGCGTTTATGTCGGCGCGGCGGCGCTTGCGGCACTCGTGTTCCAGCTTGGCTGCGGCAGTTTCATCATCCGCTACGGGGCGCTGCGCATGAGCCAGGTGGCGCTCGTGTTTCTGGCGCTTGGTATGGCCTTGGCGGCGGCGGGGCCGCTGCTGTTTTTTCTGATTTCGGCGATTATCGGCGGCGGTGGTGCGGCGACTTCGACGCCCGCGAGTTCGCATTTGCTCGGGCGCTATTCACCGCCAAAGCAGGCGCCTTTGGTGTTTTCCATCAAGCAGACAGCGGTGCCCGCAGGGCTATTGCTGGCGGGGCTGCTTGGCCCCCTGATGACCTTGTATTGGGGCTGGAGTGGGGCTTTGCTGGTCACGGCCGGCGCGTGTTTCCTATTCGCCATCATGCTGGAACCGCTGCGTGCCGAATTTGATTCAGATCGCGTGCCTAGCCGCAGTTTTCATTTTTCGGATTTTCGCACCACGCTGGCGGCAGTGTTGAAATCCAAGGATTTACGCGAATTGTCTTTGGCCTGCTTTGCCTTCAATGGTCTGCAAACCGCCTTCACCAGCTATTACGTGTTGTATCTGACCGCGCTGAATTACGATCTGGCAACGGCGGGGTTGATGTTCGCTATTGCCATGGTGGTTGCCGTGCCGATGCGCATCTTCTGGGGTTGGCTTGGTAGTGGCCGCGTATCGCCGCGCCGCATCATGGCGGGGCTTTCGCTTGGCATGGCCGTGAGTGCGGTGCTGATGAGCCTTTACGCTACGGATTGGCACCCGTTGCTGATTGCCATTATCGCCACGGGCATGAGCGCCACTGCCATGTCCTGGCATGGAGTGCTGCTGTCTGAAGCGGCACGGCTCGCCCCGCCCGGCATGCGGGGTGCTGCGACCGGTGGCGTGCTGTCCTTTGGTCAGGTGGGTGCCTTTATCCTGCCGGTGATCTATGCGGCGCAGCTTGCCGTGACCAACAGCCATGGCATTGGTTTTGTGCTGTGCGGCCTGCCGGCGCTGGTGGTTGGCATCATCATGTGGCGCGCGTCACGCCGCGTCCGGTAGCGCATCACGCCCCAAAGCCGCGCCCGGGAACGGAAGCCAGTAGCGCCTTTGTATAGGCATGACGCGGCGCTTCAAACACCTGCGCGATCGGGCCGTGTTCCACAACTTCCCCATCCTTCATCACCGCGACCAGATCACAAACCTGCGCCGCCACGCGCAAATCATGCGTGATGAAGACAATGGAAAGCCCAAGCCTGACGCGCAAATCTGCGAGCAGCTTCAAGACCTGCGCCTGCACGGAGACATCAAGCGCTGAGACAGGTTCATCCGCGACAAGCACTTCCGGCTCCATTGCCAGCGCGCGCGCAAGCCCAATGCGCTGGCGCTGCCCGCCGGAAAATTCATGTGGAAAGCGTTCAATCGCCGCCGGATCAAGCCCGACCAGGCTGAATAACTCCCGCGCCTTGGCCATGGCCGCATCGCGCGACATGCCATGGATCATCGGACCCTGCGCCACCAATTCCCCCGCGCGGCGGCGTGGATTGAGTGAGCCATAGGGGTCCTGAAACACCATCTGAATGCGCCGCGCGGCTTGGCGTGCTTCGCGCTTCGACAGATGCAAAAGATCAACGCCATCGAGCCGAATGCTGCCGCCATCCGCCTGCACCAGGCGCGTGATGCAGCGCGCGAGGGTGGATTTGCCCGAACCTGATTCGCCCACCACGCCAAGCGTGCCGCCTTTGGGCAGTGAAAGTGTCACATCACGCACCGCATGGGTTTCGCGCCGGCGGCGCCCGAACAAACCGCCGCTGCGATAGGTTTTTTGTACGCCTTCCAGCACCAGGATGGACTCACTGGAAATTGCCCGTGGCGCGGGGGCTTTCAGCGGCGGCACCGCGGCGATCAGCGCCTTGGTGTAATCATGCTGCGGCTGATGCAGCACATCGCGCGCTGGTCCCTGTTCCACCACAAGCCCATGCTGCATCACCGCAACGCGATCGGCGATTTCCGCCACCACGCCGAAATCATGCGTGATGAACAGCACCGCGGTGCCCTTGCGCTGTTGTAAATCGCGGATCAGCGCCAGGATTTGCGCCTGGGTGGTGACATCCAAGGCCGTGGTAGGTTCATCGGCAATCAGCACCACAGGATCAAGCGCCAATGCCATCGCAATCATGGCGCGCTGGCGCTGCCCGCCTGAGAGCTCATGCGGGAAGGCGCGCGCGGCTTCTGCCGGATGCGGGATGCGCACTTCGTCCAGCAGTGCCAGCACGCGCACTTCAATCTCGGCAGTGCTCAGGCTGGTATGGATACGAAACATCTCCGCGATCTGATCGCCAATGCTGCGCAAGGGGTTGAGCGCGGTCATGGGTTCCTGGAACACCATGGCAATGCGGGCACCGCGCAATGCGCGCATGGTCGCCTCATCCGCGCTGGCGAGGTCCTTGCCCTCAAACAGGATGCTGCCGCCCGAAATGCGCACATTGCCCGGCAGAAGGCGCATGATTGCACTCGCCATCATGGATTTGCCGGAACCGCTTTCACCGACCACGCACAGGATCTCGCCCGCATGAAGGTCAAGCGAGACCTGGCGCAAAGCCTCAGGCCGATCCGCCCCGCGCGGCAGGGCGACCGTCAAGCCTTGCAGGGAAAGCACCGCGCTCATCGGCCTTTCAGCCTTGGGTTCAGCGCATCATTCAAACCCTGCCCAACAAGGGATACAGCCAGCACCGTCACCAGAATGGCAATGCCCGGAATGGCGGAGACATACCATTGCACCCGCAGCACATCGCGCCCAAGGCCGATCAGATTGCCCCAGGATGCAACATTGGGGTCGGAAAGTCGCAGAAACGCCAAAGCGCTTTCCAGCAGAATGGCCACCGCCATGACAACGCTGGCATAGACAATCACCGGCGGCAGCGCATTCGGCAGGATTTCGCGGAAGATGATCCGCCCATCCCCCATGCCAAGCCCACGACACGCCTGCACGAATTCCCGGTTGCGGAGACTGAGGAATTCAGCGCGCGTCAGCCGCGCCGTAGCGGGCCAGGAAACCACGCCAATCGCAACGACCACCGTGGTGAGTTCTGACCCAAAGATGGAAACAAGCACCAGCAGCAGCAGGAAATTGGGCAGGGTCTGAAATGCCTCGGTCAGGCGCATCAGCACATCATCCACCACACCGCCGTAATAGCCGGCAAGCGCGCCGATCACGATGCCAATGACAACGGCGATGGAGGTCGCAACCAGGCCAATCAGCAAAGATACCCGCGCGCCATGGAAGATTTGCGCGGCGATATCGCGCCCGGAATTATCGGTGCCCAGCGCGAAGCGCGGATTGGCACCTGGCCATTGCAGCGGGCGGCCCGCCAGCGCCAAGGGATCGCGCGGAAAGAACCAATCCGCCGTCAGCGCCATGGCGATGATACCAATCAGCAGCAAAAGCCCAAGGCCTGCCGCCGGGTTGCGCAAATAGGCCAGCGCAAAACGCTTGAGGGCGGCCATCAGGGCGCGCCCCCATTGCCGATGCGCGGGTCCAGCCGCGCATAGAGCAAATCCACCAGGAAATTCACGGCAATAACCAGCAGGGCCGAGACGAAGACAATCCCCAGCAGCGTATTCAAATCCCGCTGCACCACCGCTTCATAAGCAAGCCGCCCAAGCCCTGGCAGGGAAAACACGCTCTCCACGACAACGGAACCACCCAGCATGGTGCCGGCCTGCAAGCCAATCAGCGTCACCATAGGCAGCATGGCGTTGCGCAGCACATGGCGTACCATAACGCGCGTTTCATCCAAGCCCTTGGCGCGCGCCGTGCGCACGAAATCGAGCGTCAAAACCTCCAGCATCGAAGCGCGCATGATGCGGAGATAAATCGCGAGAAAGATCAGCCCGAGTGTCAGCGTGGGCAGTACCAGATGCGCGGCAATATCACGCAGCCGCGCAAAGCCGGTCAGGCCCGCCGCCACATCCTCAAACCCGCCGGCGGGCAGCCATTGCAGATGGACGGAAAACAACACAATCGCCATCAGCCCAAACCAGAAGGAAGGCGTGGCGTAGAAAATCAGCCCAAGCGTGGAAATCACCGTGTCTGGCCAGCCATTCACGCGCTTGGCTGCGATCACGCCCAACACCAGCCCCACCGAAAAGGCGAAGGAAAGGGCCGCTGTCATCAGCGCAAGCGTGGCGGGCAGGCGTTCGAAAATCACGGTCGCGACGGGCTTGCCGTAAATGGCTGAAAAACCAAGGTCGAAGCGGATCAACCGCCAAACATAATTGCCAAGCTGCGCCGGGATGGAAAGATCAAGCCCGTAGAAGCGGCGCAGTTCTTCCGCCAGCTTCGCATCTCCGCCGCCGCCCATCTGCGCAATCAGCGCATCCACCGTATCGCCTGGCGCCAATTGCAGCAGCAGAAACATGGCCGCCAGAATGATCAGCAGCGTCGGCAAGGACGCCGCCAATCTTCGGGCAGCGAGGCTCAATACCCGCATCGGAAATCAGACGCGCGTCAGGAAGCGAGCCAGAGATCGTGCCAGGATGAAGACGCCCAGCGCGGCGTATTGGAATGATTGCGCAGGCGCCGATTGATGACGGAGACGAAAATTTGCTCAATCGGCATCCAGAGCGGCAATTCCGTATTCGCCCGGCGAACGAAATCGGCATAAAGCGCCTTGCGCCGCGCGGTGTCCAATTCGGTCGCGGCGGCGTCAATCACCTGATCGGTTTCGGCATCCGTCCAACCCCATTGATTGGTCCAGGGTGCGCCGCGCGGCTGGCCGGAACGATACCAGACCGTAGTGGAAACTGCGGGGTCATTGCGATACTGGTGCCAGCCGGTCGCCAGATCGAAATTCCAGTCGTTGTAGACGGTCCGCAGGAACCCTGCCGCATCAAGCCGCACGATTTCAACGCGGATGCCGACCTCATTCAAAGATTGCTGGATGAAGGTGGACCATAGCGCGATATCCTCGCCCCAGGGTGCAGGATTAAGGCGCAGGTTGAAGCGCACCCCGCCCGCACCACGCCGATGCCCCGCTTCGTCCAGCATGCGGTTCGCCTGGGCGCGGTTGAACGGGTATTGCGGCATATTCGCCGGATAGAAATCAGGCGAGGTGGTTGGGATCGGCCCCGTACCAACCTTGGCGAAGGGGCCCAAGAAGTTTTCGATGAAGAAGGGAATATCCAGCGCATGCGCAATGGCGCGGCGCACACGGATATCGGCCAGGATCGGGTTGCGGAAATTGAATTCCAGCGTGTTCGTACGCGCATTGCCCTCATTGCCGCGCGTGGTCACTTCAAAACGCGGGTCGCGGCCAAGCCGCGTGAAATCAGCGATGGAAAGTGCGGAGAAGGGGCTGAACAGCAATTGCCCGGATTCCATCTGCGCCGCCGCCGCCGAACGATCCGACACCACGCGCCAGACCACGCGGTCCAGATAGGGCATATTGTTGCGCCAGTAATTCGGATTGCGGTCGGCGATGATGAATTGCCCGCGTTCATATTGCACGAAGCGGAAGGGCCCGGTGCCCATCGGCGCCGTATTGGCCGGGTTCTGGCGAATATCTGTCCCTTCGTAGATATGCTTGGCGGAGACATAGCCAAGATCAGGCAGCGCGCGCAGCAGCAGGTTCAGCGGCATGGGCCGGCTGTAGCGGAAGATCGCGGTATGCGCGTCAGGTGTGTCCACCGCTTCCAGGAACAATTGCAGCGTCGTGCCGTAATTCAGGATCTTCTTCCACATCTCCATGGCGGTGAATTGCACATCCGCTGAGGTGAAGGGCCGCCCATCATGCCAGGTGACACCCTGGCGAAGTTTGAAGGTGATGGTCTTGCCATCCGGCGTCGCTTCCCAGGATTCGGCCAGGCAAGGCGCGGGATTGCCGGCGGCATCCAGATCCACCAGCGGTTCCTGGATTTTGCCACCCACAATGTAGACACCGGTGGAAGCCTGCAGGCTGGGGTTCAGGATGCGTTGTTCGGTCGGGAAATGCACCGTCATGATGCCCCCCCGGCGCGGTTGTTCCTGCGCGAAGGCGGCTTCTGGTGCCACGACATTTGCGGCCAAAGCGGCGGAAGTCAGCAGCAAGGCCCGGCGGTTCATTTCCATCGAAGTCACCCTTTCTTCCAGTGTTCAGAAACAGGATTGCGGGTTGCGGGCGGGCGCGTCAATCGCTGGCGGAACGCTGCGGCTTTCATCTCCCGATCCAGGCATTTGGAGAATGGGCCGATAGGCCCGGACACGGTTTCGGAGAGAATCATTTGGGGGCGTGGGCGAGCTTGCAATTTGATAGCAAAATAAGCATAGTGATAGCATCGCAATCAAAGCTCCAGGATTGCCATCATGGCCGCCGTCACTATTCGCAACCTGTCCGACGAAGCGCATCGCGCGCTGAAGCGCCGCGCCGCGCAGCATAAGCGCAGTACGGAAGCGGAAATGCGCGCCATTCTGGAAGAAGCTGTCCGCCCGCAAGGCCGCTTGCATCTTGGCACGGCGCTTTCGGAGATGAGCCACAAAATCGGCCTGACCAATGCCGATATCGAAGCGCTAGAAAAGCCCCGCAGCGCCCGTGCGGCTGAGCCCCTCAGCTTCGAATGATTCTGCTTGATACGAACGTCATTTCCGAAGCGATGAAGCCAGCGCCAGAGCGCGCCGTGCGTGACTGGCTGGACGCCCAAACTGCCGAGACGCTGTTTCTATCCAGCGTTACCATCGCCGAGCTTTCCTTTGGCATTGCCGCGCTGCCCAAGGGCCGACGGAAGGACAACCTGACCGCCGCTCTGGAGGGGCTGCTGGCGCTTTTTGCCGCGCGTATCCTGCCCTTCGATACGGCAGCGGCGCAACGATATGGGGAGCTTGCCGCCAAGGCGCGCATCGCCGGGCGGGGCTTTCCGACACCTGATGGCTATATCGCCGCCATCGCCGCCACGCAGGGTTTCGTTGTGGCAACGCGGGATGCAAGTGCTTTCGCGGCGGCGGGGCTCAAGGTCATCAATCCCTGGAATGCGGCCGGCTGAACGGCACCGCGCCTGCCGCATTACCTCCCAATCAAGGCGCCCGCAGATGAATTCATCCCCATCGCTTGCCGCGCGAAGAAATTCTTGAGCCGCGGCATGCGGTCCACCGCGCCAATGCCAAGACGGCGCGCGATACGGATGGGGGCGATGTCATTGGCAAAAAGCCGTTCCAACACATGCGTGGCACCCAGCATCAGCAGGCTATCGGGCCGGCGCTTCGCCTGGTAGCGCGCCAGCAGCGCGGCACCACCCGGATCATCCCCGCGCGCCATGGCCTCAATCACCAGCGACGCCAGCGCATCAACATCACGAAAGCCAAGATTGAGCCCCTGGCCAGCAATGGGGTGAATGCCATGCGCGGCATCCCCCACCAGCGCCATGCGCGTATCCACGTAGCGCGCGGCATGCATGGCCGAAAGCGGATAGGACCAGCGGCGGCCAATCGGCTTCACCCAGCCCAAATGGCCGCCAAGGCGCCGGGCGATTTCCCGCCCATAAGCGGCATCATCCATGGCGAGGCAACGCTCCGCGATCGCGGTCTTGTCGGTCCAGACAATGGCGCTGACATGCGGGTGATCGGGCAAGGGCGGCATGGGCAATTGCGCGAAGGGGCCATGGGGCAGGAATTGCTCGAGCGCCATGTTGCGGTGCGGCTTTTCATGCGCGATGGACCCGACAAGGCCCATGCAATGATAATCCAGCCGCGAAACGCGTATCCCGGCGGCGGCGCGCAGCGGGCTATTGCGCCCTTCAGCCCCCACCACCAGCCGGGCGCGGAATTGCGCGCCAGTGGAAAGCGTGATGGTCGCCCCATCCGCATCCCGCGTGACCTCGGCCTTGGCGGGCGCATGCACGGCAAGATTGGCCAATTTCGGCAAATGCGCGTTGAGCGCGATGCGAAGGGACCGCGCCTCCACCATCCAGCCAAAGGGGTCTTCGCCAAGCGCCGCATGATCAAAATGGAGTGAGAGCGGGGAGGGCGCCTCACCGGGCCTGCCATCAGCGACACGAATGCCAAGGATGGGGCAGGGTTCCACCGGCAGCCTTTCCCAAACGCCGGCCCCTTCCAGCAACCGTTTGGAGGTCAATGCAATGGCATAAGCGCGGCCATCAAAGGCCGGCATTGCCATGGGCGGCAGAGGGGCCGCGTCAACCACCGCGGTCTTGACCCCGGCGCCGGCGAGCCTGGCGGCCAAGGTGGCGCCAACCGGCCCGGCGCCCACCACGCAAACATCTACATCCTGGGAAGCTTTCATGGAGCGCATTCTACTGGGGCTGAGGGGGGCGACCAAGCCTAAAAAAAGCACATCCAATGATGCGCATAAAATATCCATATGAATAAATTATAGGCATTTATGGCGCGTGCATCGCCCAATCTTAGCGCATTTTCGTCCTCTTAGGCTGGCACGGGATTTGGAATGCTCTCCATGACGCGGGGGTCGGTTCCCGCCCAGAGAGAGGAACGGAAAGCGCAATGAAACTCGTTATGGCTGTCATCAAGCCCTTCAAGCTGGACGAAGTGCGAGAAGCGCTAACCCCGCTTGGCGTGCAGGGTCTGACGGTGACCGAAGTCAAGGGATTTGGCCGGCAGAAGGGCCAGACCGAAATCTACCGTGGCGCGGAATATCATGTGAGCTTCCTGCCCAAGGTGAAGATCGAAGTGGCCGTGCCGGCCGAAATGGTGGATGCGGTGGTGGAAGCCATCGCCAGCACCGCGCGCACCGGCAAGATTGGTGATGGCAAGATCTTCGTCATGGATGTGGAACGCGCTTTGCGCATCCGCACCGGCGAGACGGATGAATCCGCGCTGTGAGCCTTAATTCCGAAACAATGCAAAAGAAGGGACAACCCATGAGGTTCCTCGCTCGCTGCGGTATGGCCGCGGCTTTCCTTGCCATGGCCGCTGCGCCCGCCTTTGCCGGCGATGAGGCGAAGGTGGATACGGGTGACGCCGCCTGGATGCTGGTGAGCACCGCCTTGGTGCTGATGATGACGGTGCCTGGTGTGGCGCTGTTTTATGCCGGCATGGTGCGCAAGAAGAATGTGCTCGCCACCATGATGCAGTGTCTTGCCGCAACCGCGCTCGTCACCATCCTGTGGGTCGCGTTCGGCTACAGCCTCGCCTTTACGGGTGAAGGTCCGGCGATCGGAACGGCCGACCGTTTCTTCCTGCGCGGCATGGCGATGGATGGGGTGAGCCCGTTCGCCAAGACGATCCCCGAAACGCTGTTCATGCTCTACCAGATGACATTCGCCATCATCACCGTGGCGCTGGTCGCAGGCTCGGTCGCCGATCGCATGCGTTTCTCGGCATTTCTATGGTTCGCGGTCGGCTGGCTTCTGGTGTGTTACGTGCCGCTCGCACATTGGGTTTGGGGTGGCGGCTTCCTCGGCGCCGCGGGCGTGCTGGATTTCGCCGGCGGCACCGTGGTGCATCTGAATGCCGGCGTTGCCGGACTCGTTGCCGCCTATATGCTCGGCAAGCGGCGCGGTTACGGCACCGAGAATCTCGCGCCTTATG
>JAPLOJ010000217.1:1275-2651 GCA_026400795.1 Alphaproteobacteria bacterium | reverse complement strand
GAACAGGCTATCGCCTTCCTTGAAGCGCAATTCGCCATCCAAGGACACATGGCCCTTCTGCGCCCTGATCCAGCCTTTCTCAGACAGGATCACGGTAATCGGCTCACGCTCCACAAAGGCCGCTTCATCCACCACCACTTCTGGCAGCACCGCACCGGTGGCCGTGCGCCGCGCCCCCAGCGCGCCATCGCCAAAGCGCGCGCGCATGCTTTCAATTTCTTCCGCAATCGTTTCCCAGCGCGCCGCTTCGGATTTCATCAGCGCTTGCAGCTTCTTCTGTTCCGCGCTGAGCTTCTTATGCTCTTTGCGGATTTCCATTTCTTCAAGGCGCCTGAGCGCCCGCAGCCGCATATTCAGGATGGCTTCCGCCTGAGTATCGTTCAGGCCAAAGCGTTCCATCAGCCTGGGCTTTGGTTCATCTTCTTCCCTGATGATACGGATCACCTCATCCAAATTAAGATAGGCGATCAAATAGCCATCAAGAATCTCAAGCCGCCGCGCAATCGCGCCCAGCCGGTGATTGGTGCGCCGTTGCAACACCTCATGCCGATGATCCAGCCAGGCGCGCAGCACTTCCTTCAGGCTCATGACGCGCGGCGTGCGATTGGCATCAAGCACATTCATGTTCAGCGGAAAGCGCGATTCCAACGGCGTGGCGCGGAAAAGCGTTTCCATCAGCACCGCCGGTTCCACATTGCGCGATTTGGGTTCCAGTACCACCCGCACCTGTTCGGTGCTTTCATCGCGCAAATCCGCCAGCAGCGGCAGCTTCTTTTCTTCCAGAAGCTGCGCGATCTGTTCGATCAGCCGCGCCTTTTGCACCTGATAGGGGATTTCGGTGATGATAATCACCCAGCTTCCCGCCTTACTCTTTTCCACTTCCCATTTCGCGCGCACGCGAAACCCGCCACGGCCGGTTTCATAGGCTTCACGCATGGCTTCCTGGCTTTCCACCAGAATGCCGCCGGTCGGGAAATCCGGCCCCTTGATGTGCCGCAGCAGCTGATCCGTGCCGACATCCGGGTTGCGCACCAATTCCAGCGCAGCCGCGCAAAGCTCCCCGGCATTATGCGGTGGGATGGAGGTTGCCATGCCCACCGCAATCCCCGCCGCGCCATTGGCGAGCAGATGCGGAAAGGCCGCCGGCAGCACGATGGGTTCGCGTTCCTCACCATCATAAGTGGCGCGGAAATCAACCGCGTCTTCTTCAATGCCTTCCAGCAGGGCTTGCGCCACTTCCGTCAGCCGCGCCTCGGTGTACCGCATGGCGGCAGCGTTATCGCCATCAATATTGCCGAAATTGCCCTGGCCTTCGACCAGCGGGTAGCGCGCCGCGAAATCCTGCGCGAGCCGCACCATGGCCTCATAAATCGCGG
>JAPLOJ010000217.1:0-1253 GCA_026400795.1 Alphaproteobacteria bacterium | reverse complement strand
TAAATCGCGGCGTCACCATGCGGATGGTATTTACCCATCACATCGCCGACGATACGCGCGCATTTCTTGAACCCCGCTTCCGGGTCCAGCCGCAATTGCCGCATCGCCCAAAGCAGGCGGCGATGCACGGGCTTCAACCCATCGCGCACATCAGGCAGGGACCGCGCCGTGATGGTAGAAAGCGCATAGGCCAGATAGCGTTCAGAAAGCGCATCCGCGAGCCGCGTTTCACGCTCCGCCCCGTTGGGCGTCAGGGCTTTGACATCATCGGGCATGGGCGAATCGCGTCCTCATACAAGGCGTGGTCTAACCACGGGCCAAGCGCGCTGCAAAGGCTTCAAGACTTCGTAAAGCATTCTTCCCGTATTCTTTCATCCATGATGAACCTCGCCATCGCCCCGATAAGGCAGGATTTTGTGCCTGAGCCCGCGCCCTCGGTCTGGGTGACCTGGGCTGAGGGCATTGCCGGCCCGGCTACCCTGGCCCCGCGGGGGGAATTTCGTTGCTTTCTGGTCTTCTCCCTGGCTCTCAGCGCGGCGTCAGCGGCGCAAAGGGCGGAAATGACGCTGCGCAACCTTGGCTGGAATCACGTGGCAACACTCAGCGGGTCACGCCTTAATCCCGAAACGCTGCATTCCCTGCCGGAGGAGTTTCACGAAATCTGTGAAGCCGCCATGTGCGGGCAGACCGGCGTTATGCATTACCGGGTCAATCGGCGATTAATGCCGCAATTCTCTCTGCCAATCTGAAACGCGCTTCGGGTAAGGGGCGGTGCCGCGCGCCAAAGGCATCGCGTTCCAGGAAATGCCCGGTCAGCTTCAGCCCCGCCACCCAGGACGCAGCCTCATCCAGGCTTTCCGCATCGCGCAGAAAGGCGGGCAGCGGCAGCAACTTGTCCAAATAAGGCGCCGCCGCCCCGGCGCTGACCGCGCGGCCCGTGCGCGGGGAGACATGGGTCAGCCCCTCATGCACCCCCGTTACGGCGCAGGTCGCCAGATCAAGCCCATAGCCAAGCTCGGTCAGGATCAGCGCTTCAAAGCGCACATAATCCGCGATCACGCCCTCAGCGCCCCCGGCCAAATGGCCGATCAGGGAAACGAGGCCAGCAAAGGCACGCGGGTGCGATTCGCGTTCCGGCAGCGCATCGGCGGCGATCGTGCAGGCGGAAGACAGCAGCGCCAGCGCCAAGGGTTCATCCATGGCAAGCGCCGCCGCCGGATGGACCAATTCACCACTGAGGCTACCCAATTGAT
>JAPLOJ010000231.1 GCA_026400795.1 Alphaproteobacteria bacterium | reverse complement strand
GTCGCCGTTCGCCTTGCTTTCTTCCACCGAGGCCACGAAGCGCCGCAGCCCGAACGAGCCTACCGAGTAGCCCATCTGCGCTTTGGCCGAGGCCTGGCCGGGGGTAGGGCGGCGGTTTTCGAGGCGCACCACGCCGCCCGTGCCGGCAAAGGTCACTCCCGGATTGCGCTTGGCGTATTCCACCAATTCAGCAGGCGTATTGGGTGCGAAGGCTTTCGGTGCACATAGCACCAAAGGTGTCACGGTGGTTTGAGTGATGAAGGTAAAGTCGCGCATGGTATCGAAGGGCAGCCGATAAAACGCGGCATTGATCGGATGCGCCACCGAAACCAAACCAAGCGTATGCCCATCCGGCGCGCTGCGCGCCACCACCTCCGTGCCGATCACGCCATCGGCCCCGGCGCGGTTTTCCACCGGCACCGGCTGGCCCCAGGCGGCGGCCAGGGGTTCGGCAATCAACCGCGCCGTGATGTCCGAAACACCCCCTGGCGTATAGGGCACAATCATGCGCACCGCGCGATTGGGAAAGCCTGCCTGCGCATTGGCGCGGGCAGCGAGCAGGATGGCGGGCGCGGCCAAGGCGGCGCGGCGGGTAAGCTTCATGGCGTTTCTCCCTTTGGGTATTGGGTTAAGCTTGCCTAAGCGGGAG
Source organism: Alphaproteobacteria bacterium (assembly GCA_026400795.1). Classification (GTDB taxonomy): domain Bacteria; phylum Pseudomonadota; class Alphaproteobacteria; order Acetobacterales; family Acetobacteraceae; genus Neoroseomonas. The sequence goes on along the minus strand of JAPLOJ010000231.1, from coordinate 15,305 downwards.
AATTTCGCCAGAACTTTCTTGCGCGCGGATTTGGCGTAAGAAGCCGTTTCAATGATCGCGCCAGAAGGTTTTGCCCATGCTGATCCTCGCCCTTGAAGGGGCAATGGCGCGTTGTTCCGCGGCGCTGCTCCGCGATGACACCGTGCTGGCTGAGGCCATGCATGAAGCGCCGCGCGGCCAACCTGCCGCCCTGCCCCCCATGGCGGAGCAGGTTTTGGCGGAAGCCGGGATCACGCCAGCCGCGTTGGACGCCATTGCGGTGGGCGTCGGACCCGGCGGCTTCACAGGGCTTCGCACCGCCATCGCGCTTGCCGAGGGCTTGGCGCAGGCGCTCGACAAGCCCCTGATTGGCGTGACCACTGGGGAAGCCTTGGCGGCGGAAGTGCCGCAACATGCGCGAGCGGGCAAAGCCCTTTGGTCGCTGCTGGATCAGCGTCAGGGGCGCGTGGTGCTGGAAATCTTCCGCCCGGGCGCTGCGCTACCCGAAGCGCCCCTCATCCTGCCGATCGAAGCCCTACCCGATGCCGAAGGACCTTTGCTGCTGGTGGGCGACGCGGCAGTACCGGTGGCGGCGGTGCTGACGGCGCGGGGTTTTGTGGCCAGTGCCGCCCCGCCCGCCCTGCCCTCGGCCGCGGCGGTGGGGCGTATTGCCTATCGGCGCCTGCTTGGGGCACTGCCGCCGCGCGCTGCCGCGCCGCTTTATGCTGAGCCGGCCGCCACCACATCGCCACGCATGAGCGTGACGCAAAATTGAAGATGGCCTTCGCAGCCTGGCGCCACGCACCCAAGGATCAGTCGGGACAAGTTAAGCCATGCCCATGAATGCGGTCCTGATTGGCGTCCTGCTGCAGCTTTTGGCGCTGGCGCTGTTTGTCGCCATGGATACGCTGCTGAAGCTGATGACGCTCAGCTTCGCCGTGCCGCAGCTCATGTGGGCACGCTTCCTGTTCAGCTTCATCGCCGTCACCATCGCCATGCGGCTAATTACGGGCAGCCTCCCCTGGCGGTCCCGCGCGCCCAGGCTGCAAACCATTCGCAGCCTTTTATTGGCGGCGTGCAATTTCATGTTCTCCTCCGCCCTTGTTCACATCCCGCTCGCGGATGCGACCGCGGTGGGCTTTGCGTCCCCGCTTTTCACCCTGGCGCTGGCATCCGTTTGGCTCGGCGAGAAGATCGGCCCATGGCGCTGGTTCGGCATGGGGCTTGGCTTTGCCGGCGTGGTGATCCTGCTGCGCCCCCCCTTTCTGTTCGCCGGGGAGCCCGCGCATTGGGCCATGCTGCTGCCGCTGGGGGCTGCAGCACTTTTCGCCGTCTATCAGATCCTGACCCGTAAACTTGCCACTTTGGACGATACCCGAACGACCATCCTGCACACATCTTTTGCGGCGACGCTGCTGACATCGGCCTCGCTACCCTTTGTTTGGGTCTGGCCGAGTGCGCTTGATTGGGTGGCTTTGGTGCTGCTTGGGCTGCTTGGCGGTGCATCCCATGGGCTGCTGGTGCTGGCCTTCGCCCGCGCGCCGGCCAGCCTGCTGGCGCCGCTTTCCTATACGCAAATGATCTGGGCGGTAGTGGCCGGGGTGCTGGTCTTTGGCGATGCGCCGGATGCCATTACGCTGCTTGGCATGGCCGTGATTGCGGTGAGCGGCCTGGTGGTGGCGGTCTCGGGCAAAGACAGGAAGCGTTGACATATTTGGTGTCAATGAGAATCGCTTTCGCCCAAACCTAGCAAAAAGATTGACGAGACCTTATTTCAGGTGTTCACCCCGCCCTTAACTGGCGGCTCAGGGAATCAGGACATCAATGGCAAATATCGGTCTGGCCAAGGGCGCAGAAGAACGCGGTCACGCGCGTGAGGCGTTGGACGCTGATAGCGTTCGCGAAGCCTATCGCCGTTGGGCGGGGGTTTATGATCTGGTTTTTGGTGGTGTTTCTGCCTTTGGGCGCAAGCGCGCGGTGGAAGCCGTCAATCGCCTCGCCGGGCCGCGCGTTTTGGAAGTGGGTGTTGGCACTGGCCTGGCGCTGCCGCTTTATCGGCGCGATTTGCAAGTTGTTGGCATTGACCTGTCGCGGGAAATGCTCGCCAAGGCCCATGAACGCGTGGCGGAAGACAAGCTTTCGCATGTGCGTGGCCTGGTTGAAATGAACGCGGAAGAAATGGCCTTCGAAGATGGGTCCTTCGATATTGCCGTTGCCATGTTCACCGCGAGTGTCGTGCCAGATGCGCGCAAGCTCTACGCGGAAATGTCGCGCGTGGTGCGCCCGGGTGGGCACATGCTTTTCGTCAATCACTTCGCGGCGGAAGGCGGGCCGCGCTGGTGGATTGAACGCGCCATGGCGCCGCTGTCACGCCGGCTGGGCTGGCACCCGGATTTCGCGCTGCGCGATTTGCTGAACCCGGAAGAAGTGACCGTGGAAGCGATGGAGCCCTGCCAACCGGGCGGCATTTTTACCTTGTTGAGCGTACGGAATATTCAGCCGCTGCGCGCAGTCTGAAACTTCACGCAAGCCGCCCCGGCACAGCGGCAATCACTGCTTCTTCGGCATTGGCGAAGGCCAGGCGCAGATGGCGTTCCTGGCCGGGGCCGAAGAAGCTCCCCGGCAGCCCAAGCAGGCCGCGTTCCACGGCAAGCGCCTCGGCCGCGGCTTCAGAATCTCCGGCACCATCGGGCAGGCGCAAATACGCGAAATAGGTGCCGAGCGCATCAATGCGCCAGGCATTCAACGGTGCCATGGCAGCGCGGAAGCAGGCTGCGCGTTCGGCCATGATGGCGCGATTACCCGCGCGCCAATCTCGCAAAGCCTCCACGCCCCAAGCCAGCGCGATTTGCGGCGCGCGCGGCGGGCAGATCTGCACGGTATCAATCGCTTTCGCCAATTCGCGCTGAAAGCCAGACCCCGCCGCAATCGCACCCACGCGATGGCCCGGCACGCAATAGGCTTTCGAAAATGAATAGAGATGCACGACATGGTCGCGCCACGCCGCATCCTGGAACAGCCCATGCGGCGCGCCGGCAGCTTCCGGGATGAAGTCCCGATAGGTTTCATCCAGCACCAGCCAGGCGCCGTGATCGCGGCACAGCTTCGCGAATTGCGCGATGAGGTCAGGTGAATAAGTAGCGCCGGTCGGGTTATTCGGCGTGACCAAAACCACGGCGCGCACGCCTTGCATCAGCGTCGCCGCCAGTGCCGGGTCAGGCAGGAAGCCATCCTCTGCCCGGCAGGGCAAAACGCGGCAGGGAATGCCAAGCGCTTCCAGCGCCATGCGGTGGTTGAAATACCAAGGCGCGGGCAGCATCACTGCCTCCCCCGCGCCGGCCAGCGTCATCATGGCGAGTGTAAAAGCCAGATTGCCGCCGGCGGTGATGGCGATATCGCCAGCCCCGATCCGCCCGGCATAGGCGCGCGTCATATCGGCGGCGAGGGCCTCTCGCAAAGCGCCTTCGCCTGCAATCGGGCCATAGCCGGCGGATTTGACATCCCCCGCCGCGGCGGCCAGCCGCGAGAGTAACTCAGGATGCGGCGGATAGCCCGGCACTGCCTGGGTCAGATCGAGCACCGGCCCAGCGCCCCCCTGGTAGCGAGCGGCCCAGCCGCGCACGGCCGGAATGGGCGGGGCGCCCGTGGCGCGGATGCGGGGGGAAAGCGGCAAATCCATCAGCGCAAGGAACCATCCCCGCGCGGCGGCGTCCATGGGCGTTTTCGATGCTGCGCCCGGGCTGGCTATCCAGCCTCTCCCGCAGGGCGGCCCGTCACATGGCGCCAATGATGCCACAAAAGCCGTGCCGCCATGGACCGCCAGGGGCGCCAGGCGCCAGCCAATTCGCCCAACTGCTTGGGCTTGGGGCGTTCCGGCATATCGCGCAAGACGGCGAGCGAAGCCGCCAGGGCCAGATCTCCAGCCGGGAAGATGTCCGGCCGATCATGGCCGAACAGCATATGCACCTCGGCCGTCCAGGGGCCAAAGCCCGGAATGCCGGCGATGGCGGCAACCGCTGCCTCATCTGGCAAACCCGCAAGCCCTTCCGCCGAAAGCCGACCATCCGCAAAAGCCTCAGCCAAGGCGCGCGCATGGCGGAGCTTTGGGCGGGATAGCCCAGCCTCACGCATTGCCTCGTCACTCAGCGCCAGCAACCCTTCGGGACCGAGCGCCCCGGGCAGTGCGGAGAGCCGCCCCCAAATGGCGGTGGCTGCCTGGTTGGAGATCATTTGCCCGCAGAGGCTTCTGAGCAAGCCGGCGAAGCCCGCTTCCCGCCGGCGCCAGGGCAACGGGCCAGCGCGTTCCGGAATGGCGGCCAGCAGCGGGTCGAGCTTGGTCAGTTCTGCCAGGGCGCGCGGCGCCCATTCAGGCGCGTCGGCGGCAAGCATGGCGAGGGGCGGCGTTGTCATGCCTGCTGCATAGCGCCAGCTTGGCCGCCACAATAGTGATGCGCCCCGGCGGTAAGGCCAGGGCGCATCGGCGGAAACAGGCCGGGGTAGTTTTGGGGGCAAGTCAGGCGCTGTTCCGATACGCAATATCTTGGTGCGCGAATATTGCTGGCAAAAGGCGTGGGGCATGGCAAAGTGAAACGAACAGCAACAGGCACGGCGCCAGATACACTTCGCAACATGGGCTGATGAATGACCCGCCAGAAACACTAATGTAACAGGGCATGGAAAACGCACCGCATATCCTGATTGTTGATGATGATCGCGAAATCCGCGACCTTCTCTCGCGCTTCCTGGAAAAACAGGGCTTGCGTGTGAGTTCTGCGCGCGATGCGCGCGAAGCCCGCCGGCTTTGGCCGCTTGGGCGCTATCATCTTGTGGTGCTGGACCTCATGATGCCGGGCGAACCTGGGCTTGATTTCGCCCGTTGGCTGCGCACGCAATCCGATGTGCCGATCGTGATCCTGACCGCGATGGGGGAAGAAACGGACCGTATCGTGGGGCTTGAACTCGGCGCTGATGATTATTTGGCAAAACCCTTCAACCCGCGCGAATTGCTGGCGCGCATCCGCGCCGTGCTGCGCCGCGCGTCTGGCGATGGCGCCGCCGCCAAGGAACCGCCCGCCAAGGCGATCAGCTTTTCCGGCTGGACTTTGGAGCCTTCGCGCCGGCGCCTGCTCAATCCCGATGGGGTAGAAGTGCCTTTGACCGGCGGCGAATATGAATTGCTGCTGGTGCTGCTGGACCGGCCCAATCGTGTACTGACGCGCGACATGCTGATGGATCTGCTGCGCGGGCGGCAGGCCGGCCCTTATGATCGCGCCATTGATGTCGCGGTATCACGCCTGCGCCGCCGTCTGGAAGATGATGGCCGCAACCCCGCCTTGATCAAAACCGTACGCGGCGGCGGCTATGTGCTGGCGACCACGGTGGATCGTGGCTGAAGCCGCCCCTGTTGCCGCACCACCACGGCGACGCTGGTGGCCAGGCAGCCTTGGTGGCCGCACCGCCGTTGCGCTGATTGTAGCACTCATGTTGGTGCAAGCGGCGGGTCTGACCATCCACGCCCTGGATCGTGTGGATTTGCAGCGCTTTGTGCAGGCGCGAGAGATCGCCGGGCGTAGCCTGGGCGCCTGGCGCGCCGCCGTGCTGACAGCGCCGGATCGCCGCGCGCAGATCATCGCCGATCTTGACCTGCCCGAAGGGCTCACAGTGGATTTGGATTTGGCACCGATTGTGCGTGTGGGCGCGCCGCCGGTCTCCCCGCAGATCTTGCGCCTGTTCAGGCTTGATCTGCTCTCTTCCGGGCCGCCACGGCTGCGCCCGCGCGAAATCCGGATTGCTGAATTGGGGCCGGCCGGTTTTGCCGCTTCGCTCAGGCTGCCGGATGGGCCTTGGCTTAATCTGCGCGCTTCATTGCCAACGCCGCGGCCATGGCATTCGGATACTTTCCTCGCTGCGTTTTTCGGCATGACCTTGGCGGCTATTCTGCTGATCCTGTGGGCCGTTGCGCGACTCATGCGACCAGTGCGGCTTTTGGCGGAGGCCGCGAATAGGCTCGGGCGCGACGTGAATGCACCGCCCTTAGCCGAGAACGGCCCAACCGAGGTCGCGACCGCGGCCCGCGCCTTCAATGAAATGGCCGCGCGCATCAGGCTTTTTGTGGCGGACCGCACGCAAATGCTGGCCGCGATTGGCCATGATCTGCGCACCCCGATCACGCGCTTGAAATTGCGTGCCGAATTCATGGATGATGACGAACAGCGGCGCAAAATGCTGGCCGATTTGGATGAGATGGAGGCGATGATCGGCGCGACACTCGCCTTCGCCCGCGATGATGCCGCGACAGAACCCGCGACACAGATGGATATCGCAGCGCTGTGCTGCACGGTCGCTGATGAGGCGAGTGATGCGCACCCCGATCATGCGGAAAAGATCAGCTATGATGGACCGGAAAAGCTGGTCATTCGCGCCAGGCCCTTGGCGCTGAAACGTGCCATCTCCAACCTGGTCGCGAATGCGTTGAATTATGGGGGGGCGGCGCGCCTTGTGTTGGCGCAAGATGGCGCTGGCTTGGTGCGCCTGACGGTCGCCGATGAAGGCCCCGGCATTCCGGAAGCGGAGCTGGAGGCGGTTTTCACCCCCTTCCGCCGACTGGAAGCCAGCCGCAATCGCGAAACCGGCGGCACGGGTCTTGGGCTGACCATCGCGCGCAATATCCTGCGCGGGCATGGTGGCGATGTGGTGCTGCAGAACCGGCCCGAGGGCGGCTTGATTGCGGTGGCAAGCCTGCCGGTTTAGGGCGCGCCCCGGTCAAATCTCCTCACTCGAAAAGCGCTGGTGCGGCAGCGGCCGCCCGAACAGCACCCATGCTATAGCGGCCAGCGCGGGCGCGGATTATGCGAAAGCGGATCAACAAGACCGTGGCGCAGACGCTCGAACCCTGCCCAGGCCACCATTACGGCATTGTCGGTGCAATAACTAAGCGGTGGGGCAAGCATGGGAAGGCCCCGGGCCTTGGCCAGGCGGCCAAGCGCGGCGCGCACCGCGCCATTGGCGGCCACCCCGCCCGCCACCACAAGCCCCGTCACCTGCGGTGCCATATCCAGCGCATGGGCAGCGCGATCCGCGAGCACCGCAGCCACGGCAGCCTGGAAGGACGCAGCGATATCGGCAGGCCGCGATTGCCCGAGCGCCACCGTCCGTGCCACTGCGGTCTTGAGGCCGGAGAAGGAGAAATCGCAGCCCGGCCGGCCGAGCAGCGGGCGCGGCAAGGCAATCAGCGCGGGATCACCGCCCGCCGCCAAACGCTCCAGATGCGGCCCGCCAGGCCAGGGCAGGCCGAGCAGCTTTGCCGCCTTGTCAAAAGCCTCCCCCACCGCGTCATCCAGCGTGCTGCCAAGGCGCCGATACTCGCCAAGCCCTTCCACCAGCACGCATTGGCAATGCCCGCCCGAGAGCAGCAGCAGCAGATACGGAAAGCCCGGCGGCCCATCGGGCATGAGACCGGGCAGGCGCACCGTCAGCGCATGGGCTTCCAGGTGGTTGATGGCGAGGAAGGGCAGGCCATGCGCCAGCGCCACACCCTTGGCAAAGGAAGCGCCCACTATAAGCCCGCCAATCAGCCCCGGCCCCGCAGTGGCGGCCACGGCGTTGAGGCCCGCGTAACCCATGCCGGCCTGGTGCATGACCTTGGCCACCAGGCCCGGCAAATGCTGCAAATGCGCCCGCGCGGCGATTTCAGGCACCACACCGCCAAAGGCCGCGTGTTCCTGTTGCTGGCTGAACACCGCTTCGGCCAGGATGGTGCCATCCGCGCGCAGCACTGCCGCCGCGGTTTCATCGCAGCTGCTTTCAATGCCAAGGATGACGGCGTCTGGCTTCATGCCTCAGGCGATACCACAGCGGGCTTTGAGCAGGAAACCGAGAGACGCTTGCAGGGGCCCTATTGGGCCGGCTTCGCGGCACATGCGCTATCCGGGCCGCTTCGCACCCCGCATCACCGCCACCACACCAAGTGCGAGCACACAAATCAGCACCAGCACCGTGAAGGTATCGCGAAAGGCGAGCATGCTCGCTTGTGTCAGCACCACGCGCCCCAGGAAATCCTGCGCCAAAGCCTGACGCGTGCCTTCCGCAAAACCCTCCTGCGCCAGCAAGCGTTCCGCTTCGCGTAGCCAATCGGCAGTATTGCCGCGCCCTTCCAGCGTGGCGTTCAAGGCTTGGGCGTAAAGCTGCGTATGGCGTTCCAGATAGATGGACAGCAAATTCACCCCCATCGCCCCACCAAATTGCCGCGCGAAATTAATCGCGCCCGAGCCCTGCCCGACCCATTGCGGCGGCAGGGATCTGAGCGCGCCGGCATTCATGCTGGGCATGGCAATGCCAAAGCCAATCCGGCCAATCAGAATCCAAATGGCCAGAGTCCAAAACGGCGTATCCGTGCCGACATCCACCATCAGCCAGGTGGAATAGGCGAATAGCACCAAGCCAATCCCAATCGGCAGCCAAGGCTCGGTCTTATCCGCGATGCGCCCGGCAATCGGGAATACCAGCAGCAGCGCAAGCCCCGCCGGCATCAGCACCAATCCGGCACGCGTGGCGGAATAGCCCTGCACCGTTTGCACAAAAAGCGGCAGCAGATAGACCGAGCCAAACAGCGTCGCGCCATAAACCAGCGCCACCAAAGAAGAACAGGCAAAGCCACGCACGGTGAAAAGCCGCGGATTGAGCATGGCATTAGGGCTGCGCAATTCCCACCAGACAAACGCAATGGCGGCGGCGGCAGCGATGGAAAGCTCGGTCACCACGGCATCGGATTGCCAGCCTTCGCGCTGCCCACTGGAAAGCCCGGTCAGCAGCGCGAAAAGTGCCGTGATCAGCAGCAGGAAGCCTGGCGCATCAAAGCGGCGCTTGGTGCCGCTGCGCTGAGGGCCAGGCATCAGGATCAGGCCAAGCACCAGCCCGATCATGGCGAAGGGAATGGCCAGGAAGAAAACCGATCGCCAGCCCAAACCATCCACCAGCAAGCCGCCAAAGGCAGGGCCAAGCGCTGGTGCCAGCACCACGCCCACCGCATAAAGCCCCATGGCAGAGCCGCGTTTTTCTGGCGGATAGACCATGAAAATGATCTGCATACCCAAGGGCTGCACCATGCCGGCTGCCGCCCCTTGCATGACGCGCCCGAAGATCAGTACGCCTTCGTCCGGCGCAAAGCCCGACAGCAAGGAACCGAAGATGAAAATCAGCATCGCGGCCGCAAAAGTCAGCCGAAAGCCAAAACGATCCACCAGCCAGCCATTCAACAACATGGTGCCGGTGACGGAGGCCAGAAAGGCCGTGGAAACCAACTGCGCGTGATCCTGCCCCATGCCATAGGCGCCCATGATTTCGGGTAAAGCCACATTGGAAATGGTGGAGGAAAGGATTGTCGCAATCGTGCCGATCATCGCCGGGATGGTCACCATCCAGCGATAGGAATCGCCAAAGCGCGCTGCCAGCACCGCCATTTCCGGCCCCGCCCAGGAAGCGCGGGATGGCATGGGCGCGCCGGCGGTGGCCTCACTCACGGGCGGGGGTTTCCACCACCACCATCATGCCTGGGCGCAGCGCGCCATCTGCGGGCAAATTCTCAAGCGCGATTCGTACCGGCAGGCGCTGCGTGATTTTGGTGAAATTGCCGGAAGGGTTGGGGCTTGGCAGCAGCGCGAATTCACTGGTGGCGGCAGCGCCCACGCGTTCCACGCGGCCGGTAAAGACACGGCCCGGATAGGCATCCACCGTCACGCGCACTTCACGCCCGGGGCGGAAATAGCGAATCTCGGTTTCCTTCACATTGGCTTCCACACGCACGCGGCGCGGATCATGCACCAGCATCACGCGCTGACCAGGTGTCACATATTCGCCGGGGTCCACGAAAACGCGATCCACCACACCATCAAAGGGCATGCGGATGGTGCGGTCTTCAATATCAATCGCAATACGCTGGCGCTGCGCGGTGATTTCGCGCTCCTGCGGTTCAAGCGCGGCGCGCTGATGGCGAAGCACGCCCATTTCTTCCCGCGCGGCACCGGCATTGGTCAATTGCGCTTCGGCAGTGCGGATATCGGCGGCCACGGCTAACACACGTTGGGTTGCGGATTCCAACAGGGCGCGGGTTTGGTCATGGCGCTGGCGCGTGCCGCTGCCGGTGCCGATCAATTGATTGGCGCGCGCATATTCTGTTTCAGCATAAACACGATCCGCTTCCGCGGCGGGCAGCGCAGCCTGCGCGGCTTCCAGCTTGGCGCGGGTCGCATCTTCCTGGCTACTGGTCAGGCGATCTACCATGGTGATGCGCGCATCAAGCTCTGCGCGGCGTGTCGCGATATTGGCCAACCGCGCATCCAATTCCTGCAAGGTGAGTGCTGAATCGCGACTATCAATGCGGATCAGCAAGGTACCTTGGCGCGGTTCATCGCCGGCAATCACCGGCAATTCCATCACCCAGCCCGGCACGCGGCTGGCAAGCGCGATCATATCCGCGGCGATGCGTGCATCATCCACGATCACATGCGTGAAATGCCGATAAACCCACTGCCCCGCGCCGGCCATCAGCGCCAAGCCGGCAGTGATCGCGGCAGCCAGGCGCAGCCGTTTCAGGGCGATATTGGGGCGGGTGGAAACAGGTGATGTCTTGGTGGGGCCGATATCCATCACGCACCCCCTTCGGTACGCGCCAGGCCCTGCGCCACGCGGTCCAGCACGGCCATGCACATGGCAAGGTCTTCCTCTGGGATGCCTTCCAGGATTTCGGCGCGCACGGCAGCGGCTTCGGCTTCGATGTTTTGCAGCACGGGGCGCGCGGCTTCGGTCAAATGAATAGTCTTGGCGCGGCGGTCGCCCGGGGCGGCGCGGCGTTCCACAAAGCCCTGCGCTTCCAGCCAATCCAGCGTGCGGACCATGGTGGGGCCTTCCACCGCAAGCCGCCCGGCAAGGTCCTTCTGCGTCACGCCATCGCCACGCCGGGCGAGGCTCAGCAGCACCAGCCACCGCGATTCTGTCAGGCCAAAGGGCAGGATGCGCTGGTCAAGCCGCACGCGCCAACGCCGCGCGATCTGGGCAATGGCAACACCAAGCCGCCAACGCGCTTGGGAAATATCTGACCCATCAGGCATGGAGGGAAGGCTAATCCCGGATTGCCTAGGATGCAAATAGATAGCGCGCTATCGAATTCAGGGGGGTGGGGCGAGCACCTTATCCCGGTAATTGCAGAAACCCCGCGCCGGGCAGCGCCAGCATTCCGGCGCCCGCGCCTTGCAGATGTAGCGCCCATGCAGGATCAGCCAGTGATGCGCATCGCGCAGCAATTCCGGCGGGCAGCGCTTCATCAGCCCTTCTTCCACCGCGCGCGTGGTCTTGCCGGGTGCGAGGCCCGTGCGATTGCCGAGCCGAAAGATGTGGGTATCCACCGCCATGGTATTCTGCCCAAAGGCGACATTCAGCACGACATTGGCGGTTTTGCGCCCAACGCCGGGCAGGGCTTCCAGGGCAGCGCGATCTGATGGCACCTGCCCGTCATGGCGTTCCACCAGCTGTGCCGCCAAAGCCGCCACATTGCGTGCCTTGGCCTGCCATAACCCAATCCTGCGAATGAAAGGCGCGATGCCTTCCACCCCAAGGGCGGCCATGGCGGCGGGCGTTGGTGCGGCTTCGAATAGCCCCGGCGTGCATTTATTCACCGCCGCATCGGTGGTTTGCGCCGAAAGCACCACCGCCACCAGCAGGCTGAAATGATCCTGGTATAAAAGTTCTGTCTCTGGCGCGGGGCTGGCATTGGCCAAGGCGCGCACAAAAGCCCCGGCCTGGCCTTTCGACATCAGGCGGGCGCGGCGCGGGGCGCGGGCGGAACCGTGATCGGGCTTGGCTTGGGGCATGGCGTTACCGCGCCATTCTGACCTAGACTGCCCCGCGATGGCACCCCCCCAAGAAACCATTCTGTTCGAAGCGACCTCCACGCCGCCGCAAAGTTTTACGGCGCGCGGCTTTCGCGTGCTGGCGGGGCTCCTCATTCTGGCGGCGCGGGTCCCTGCTTGTGTCTTCTTCGCCCTTGGCGCCTGGCCGGTGTTGCCCTTCATTGGCCTGGAAGTGGGTGCCGCGCTGGCGCTGCTGCTGTGGCATGCGCGTGCATCACGCCGCGTCAGCGAAATGGTACTGCTGACCGATGCGGGGCTATCCATCCGCCATGTGGATCATCGCGGGCGCGTGGTCCGCAGCGTTTTGGATGCCTATTGGGCCAAGGTGGAATTGGATGAGGCCGCGCCGCGCGCCGGCAAGCTATTGTTGAAAAGCCGAGGCCGCGTGTTGGAAATCGGCCGGCATCTTTCCGCGCCGGAAAAAACCGAATTGGCCGATGCGCTGCGCGGGGCCCTGGCCCGCGCAAGGCGGCCGGATTTCGATAATCCGCAATTGCGCGATCTTTAGCGCCTAACCCGCTCCACCCCACCCTGCCGCGCATGGCCGCGCAACGCCATGCAGTCGAAATAGGTCCGGCGTTGTGTGGTCACGATTTCGTTGCGGAGCGCCTCTTCCTGCGCCGGGAAACCGATGAAAGTACTACGCCGCAAATCCCTGAGTGCCGGGTCGCGCTGGGCTTCTTCACGGCAGGCCGCCGCATCTGCGCTGGTATCGGGTGGGAAAATCTCTTGCCGAGATTGGCCGGTGCAGCCCGCCACCGCCAAAACCATAAGCAATGCCGCCGCAGCCTTCATGACGCCAACCAATCCTCGATCAGCCGACGCGCGATAGAATCAACGCGCGGTAGCGAAAAGCCAAGCTGCTCATGATTACGCAAATCATCCCGGCTGAACCACCGCGCATCGCGCAATTCTTCCGGGTCGATGGTGATTTCTTCACTCAGCCCCTCGGCATGGAAGCCAAGCATGATGGAAGATGGAAAAGGCCAGGGCTGGGATGAATGATAGCGCACCGCGCCAACCTTCACGCCGGATTCCTCATGCACCTCTCGCCGCACCGCTTCTTCCAGGCTTTCGCCGGGCTCCACAAAGCCCGCCAGCGTTGAATACATGGTGGTATTCGGGAAGCGCTGCGAATGGCCCAGCAGGCAGGAATCGCCACGCACCACCAGCATGATCACGGCGGGGTCGGTACGCGGGAAATGCTGCGTATTGCAGGCCGTGCAGCTCATGGCATTGCCAGCGCTGCGCGGTTCACAAACGCCGCCGCAAACGCCACAAAACCGATGCTTGGTGCGCCAATGCATCAGGCCGCGCGCATGGGCCAGCACGCTGGCTTCCCCAGGCGGCAGCAGCCCGGCCACCTGGCGCAGATCAGCAAATACGCCCAATTCCGCCGGCAGCAGGGGAATCGGGTCATCCGCGGTGGAACAATCCACGGCGAAGACCTGCCGACCCTCCCATTCACCCAGCCAAGCCCAGGGCCCGCCCGCCATGCGGAGCGCGCCGGCGGCCTCCCCGGTCAGCAAAACGGCTTGGGGGGCGCCTTCTGCCACGCCGCGCATCAGGCTGCGGGCGCGCCAGACGGGGGCGAAGACCGTATTGGGGTCAGCAAGCGCCGCTTCAATGAAGGCGGCGTCTTCGCGGCGGTGGGAAGCCCGGTCTAGCGGGCTGCCCGTATAGGCATTGGGGCGGCTGGCGGGGATCGAAAGCATAAATCGGAACCTGCCACGCGGCTCGGCGCGCGGCAACCAAGCCCCCCCATTGGCATTGGGGCATAGGGACATGATATGGTGCTTTCGGAAGGTCGGCGGCGGACGGGCTCCTCGCCAACCCGGTCAGGTCCGGAAGGAAGCAGCCGTAACGGGTTCTTGTTCGGGTCGCTTGCCGGCCTTCCACCTTTTTCGAGAGACCGCCCGCGCCATGGCTTCCGATATGTTCGGCTCACCGCTTCCCGCGCCTGGCGATGACAAGCCGGAAGAAGCGGACCTGCCCGAACCGCCGGCGCCAGAAGGCCCGGGGCTTTTCGGGGACCCGACGCCACCGCCCGCGCCAGCGCCCGCTCCGGTGGCGAAGCCGGCTGAACAGCCGGGCTACCGCGTGCTCGCGCGGAAATACCGGCCCACGAATTTCGATGATCTGATCGGGCAGGATGTGCTGGTACGCACGCTGCGCCACGCCTTTGCGCAAGGCCGCGTGCATCATGCTTTTTTGCTGACGGGCGTGCGCGGGGTTGGCAAAACCACCACGGCGCGCATCATTGCCCGCGCGCTGAATTGCATCGGCGTGGATGGCAAGGGCGGCCCCACGGCGGACCCCTGCGGTATTTGCCCGGAATGCAAGGCGATTCTGGCTGATCGTCACCCGGATGTGGTGGAGCTGGACGCCGCTTCCAATAACAGCGTGGATGATGTGCGGGAATTGCGTGAGGCGCTGCGCTTCCGCGCGAGCCAAGGACGGCAGAAGGTATTCATCCTTGATGAATGCCACATGCTGTCCGGTGCAGCCTTCAATGCGTTTCTGAAGACTTTGGAAGAACCGCCATCCGGCGTCACTTTCATTCTGGCGACAACGGAATTGCGCAAGGTACCCATTACCATTCGCAGCCGCTGCCAGACCTTCGCTTTACGCCGTGTGCCGCAGGATAGCCTGGCGCAGCATTTCGCGCGGATTTGCGACAAGGAAGCGGTGACGGCTGAGGCCGATGCGCTGGCAATGATTGCGCGCGCTGCCGATGGTTCCGTACGTGATGGGCTTTCCCTGTTGGATCAGGCAATTGGCCAATCCGGCGCCGCGCATGTCGCTGCCGAAGCGGTGCGCGACATGCTGGGCTTGGCGGACCGCGCCATGATCATTGATCTGATGGAAGCGCTGATGGGCGGGGATATTGCCGCAGCCCTTGGCATCATGGATCGCGCGCATGAATTGGGTGCCGATCCCTTGGTGATTTTGCAGGATTTGGCAGAGCTTTGCCATTTGCTGACGCGCTTTCGCGCGGCCCCCGCGCTGCGCCAGGATGGGTCATTGCCGGAAGCCGAACGCGTGCGCGGTGCTGCCCTGGCGCAAAGGCTTTCCGTGCCGGTCTTGGGCCGCACATGGCAAATGCTGCTGAAGGGCATTGGTGAATTGCAGCTTGAAGGCGCTGATCGTCGTGCTGCGGCGGAAATGGTGCTGATCCGCATTGCCCATGTGGCGGATATGCCAACACCGGGCGATTTGGTGAAGCGCCTGACCGATGCTGGGGAAATAGGTTCCGCGCCTCGCCCGGCACCAGGTGGTGGCGGCGGCGGCTTGCGCGCAGTGGCCGGCGGTGCGCCGGTGCGTGCCGAAGCAGCGCCAAGCCCGCCGGTGACCGCGCTGGCGCAGCCCAGCACCTGGCAGGAAATTGTCGCGCTTGCTTCCGGGGTAAAGCCGCTATTGCAT
>JAPLOJ010000266.1 GCA_026400795.1 Alphaproteobacteria bacterium | reverse complement strand
CGCGGGCGGCGGCGGAACGCGGGGCGCTGGCCTTCGGCACGGTGGATTGCTTTTTGCTCTGGCGCCTGACGGGTGGGCGCGTGCATGCGACGGATGCCACCAATGCCGCGCGCACCATGTTGTTCGATATCCGGCGCGGTGTTTGGGATGCTGATTTGCTGCGCCTGTTTCGCATCCCGGAAGCCATTTTGCCAGAAGTGCGTGATTGCGCCGGGGATTTTGGCGAAACCGATCCCGCGCTGCTCGGCACTGCCATTCCCATTCGTGGCATGGCAGGCGATCAGCAGGCGGCGACCATCGGCCAGGGCTGCTTCGCGCCGGGCATGGTGAAATCCACCTATGGCACTGGGTGTTTTGCCTTGTTGAATACGGGCGAAACGCCGGTGGCATCACGCAATCGGCTGCTGACGACCATCGCTTACCAACTGCAAGGCAAGCGCCATTACGCGCTGGAAGGCGCGATTTTCGTGGCCGGCGCCGCAGTGCAATGGCTGCGCGATGGCCTGGGCATCATCAAGCATGCGAAGGAAGCTGGTATTCTGGCCGCGCAGGCAGACCCCGCGCAACGGGTGGTGCTGGTGCCGGCCTTTGCCGGGCTTGGCGCGCCGCATTGGGATGCCAAGGCGCAAGCCGCGATATTCGGCCTCACACGCGGCAGCGGCCGCGCTGAATTATGCCGTGCCGCGCTGGAAAGCGTTGCGTTTCAAACGCGCGATCTGATCGAAGCCATGCATGCGGATTGGCAGGGTGCCAAGGAAACCGTGCTGCGCGTGGATGGCGGCATGGTCGCTTCTGATTGGACCATGCAATTCCTGGCCGACCAGCTAGGCGCGCCGGTGGATCGCCCGACGATGCTGGAAACCACAGCCCTTGGCGCGGCCTATCTTGCCGGTATGCAGGCCGGCCTTTGCGCGCCGCCTGGGGCTGCGGGGGCGACGCACTGGCGGCTGGAACGTCGTTTCATGCCACAAATGAACAGCGCCGAGGCCGAAAGCCGATACGCGCTTTGGCGTGATGCTTTGCGCCGCACTCTTTCGGAAAAACAAGCATGATTTACGATGACCTTGGCGTGCCGCGCATCATCAATGCTTATGGCACGAATACGCGGCTTTCCGGCGGGCTGATGGCGCCCGAAGTGCTGGCCGCCATGGCGGAAGCCGCCCGCGCCACCGTTGAGATGCATCATCTGCAAGCCGCCGCCAGCCGAGAGATCAGCAAAGCCACCGGCGCGGAAGCGGGCATTGTTACTTCGGGTGCCTCTGCCGCTGTATTGCTTGGTGCCGCCGCCTGCATGGCACGGCTTGATCCGGGCGCGATGAACCGCCTGCCCGATACGCGCGGCATGCCGGATGAATTCATCACCATCCGCAGCCAGCGCAATATGTATGATCGCGCCTTGCGTGTGGCGGGCGGACGCATCGTTGAAATCGGCATTCCAGACCGCGTTTCCGGCCCTGGCGTGCGCGATGCCGCGCCGTGGGAAATCGCTGATGCTATCACGGATCGCACCGCGGCGGTTTATTATCTGGCGGGCGCGCAAAGCGAACCACCGCTGCCCGATGTGGTGCGTGTGGCACGTGAACGGCATATCCCCGTGCTGGTGGATGCCGCGGCGCAATTGCCACCCACGGAAAACCTGCGCCGCTTCATTGCTGAAGGCGCCGATCTGGTGTGTTTTTCCGGCGGCAAGGCTTTGGGCGGACCGCAATCTTCCGGGATTCTCGCCGGGCGGCGTGATCTGGTTTCGTCTGCGCTGGCGCAAATGCTCGATCTTGATATGCCGGAAACGGATTTCATCGCGCCGGCAGAATTCGCGCCACTCGCGCAAATGCGCGGCCTGCCGCATCACGGCATTGGGCGTTCCTGCAAGATCGGCAAGGAAGAAATCATTGGGCTGATCATGGCGCTGCGGCGATTTGTGGCGGATGACCCAATGCAACGCAGCGCGCACTGGCAGGCGCGGCTTGAAGCGGTGCTAGTGGCGGCGGGCCACCCGCCAAACCTTCGCCTTGTGCCAGATGGCGCCAAGCCAGGTCTGCCCATTCTGGAATGGCGCCTGCCCGATACGGCAACCGCACAAGCCGCGGATGCAAGGCTCCGCGCCCTTGGTTCACGGGAACCACTCTAAACTTTTGTTTGATCGCATTTTCCGAGTCGCCAAGTGATCCCACTTGGCTTGAAAATGCTCAAGGGAGTGCCCAGCGTGAGTGATCTTTTCCTGGTCGGCAATGGCGCCGGTTTTTCGGGCGACCGCGTGGATGCCCCCATCCCGGTCGTGCGCAGCCTGGTCAAGCGCGGCCTGCCCGCCGCGATGTTCTTCGAATGCCTGGGCGAACGCACCGTGGCTTTGGCGCAGCTTGAACGCCGGCGTGATCCGGAAGCGGGCTATGAACCTATGCTGGAAAGGTTGCTGGAACCCATCCTGGTGGATTGCGCCCGCGCGGGCATTCCCATTCTCGGCAATTTCGGCGCGGCCAATCCTGCCGCTGCCGCGCGGGCCATTGCACGGCTCGCGAAGAAACTCGGCATGCCAGAACTCCGCATTGGTCTTGTGACGGGCGATGATGTTTCGGATAGCGTCAATCTCAATAAGCTTGCCGTGCATGAAGCGGATGCCGGGCTTGATATGTCTTCCTGGAAACTCGTTTCCGCCAATGCCTATATCGGCGCAGCACCTTTGGCTGAAGCGCTTGCCGCCGGCGCACAAATTGTGGTGGCCGGGCGCACTTCGGACCCTGCACTCGCCATCGCGCCGCTGATGCATCATTTAGGCTGGGCCGAGGATGATTGGCAAGCACTCGCGGTTGGTGCGGCAGCGGGACATTTGCTGGAATGCGGCAGCCAGGTGACGGGCGGCGTTTTCTGGGACCCCGGCTTCAAGGATATTCCAGACCCCGCCAATATCGGCTTTCCGATTGCCGAGGTCGGGCGCGATCTATCCTTGCTGATCACCAAACCGGAAGGCACTGGCGGCATTGTTGATCAGCGCACGGTCAAAGAACAGCTATTATATGAATTGCATGATCCTTCGACCTATATCACCCCAGATGTGATCCTGGATATTACCGGGGCGCATCTAACGCCAGGCGGGCAGGATCGTGTTGCCGTGCATGGCTTGCAGGGCCGTCAGCGGCCAGATTTGCTGAAAGTCACTGCCTGCTACGAAGGTTCCTGGTTGGGCGAAGGCGAAATCAGCGTGGCTGGCCCCAATGCCTTGGCGCGCGCGCGGGCAACGGCCGATGTGTTGCTGCAACGTGTGAAGCAGCGCGGCCTGGCACGGCGAGCGCGAGCGGATTTGATCGGCGTCGCTTCCGTGCATGATTCGGATGATGGCACGCTTTGGCGCGGCTATACGGGGCCAGAACCACAGGATATTCGTATTCGCCTGGCGGTGGAGGCCACCACACGCGATGATGCAGATCAGGCATCGCGTGAAGCCTTGGCGCTGCTTTGCTGCGGCACCGCTGGCACATCGGGCGCACGCTGGCGCGTGACACCGCGGATACTCACGCGAAGCTTCCTGGTGCCGCGCGATATGGTGCCAACCGAAACGCGGGTTCTGCCAGCGCGGGAGTGGAATTGATGACCCAAAATATCGAAACCCCACTGCACCGCATCGCGCATAGCCGTGCCGGCGATAAGGGCAATCGCGTGAACCTCTCACTCATGCCCTATGATCCAGCGCTTTATCCGCTATTGGCGGAACAGGTCACGGAAGAAAAAGTGCTGGCACTATTCCGCCACCGTGGCGCCACCGCCTGCAAGCGCTATGACCTGCCGCTGCTCAACGCCTTCAACTTTGTCATTGATGAAGTGCTGGAAGGCGGCGTGAATGGCAGCCTCAATCTTGATGGCCATGGCAAGAGCCATTCTTTTCGGCTGCTCGCCATGACCATCGAAGTACCAAGAGAAAAACTCAACCGCCCTTGACGCCTTCCGTATTGACGTAAAGCGAATACAAAGACTGCGCCGCTGCCATAAACAACCGGTTGCGATAGCGCCCGCCGAAACACACATTGGCGCAGCGTTCGGGCAGATGAATATGCCCAATCGGCGCGCCGGCATTATTGTACACACGCACGCCATCAAATTCGGCGGTCATGCCCCAACCGCACCATAAATTGCCATCCACATCCACGCGGAAGCCATCGGGTGATTCGCCTGGCTGACAGGCCACGAAAACACGGCGCTTACGCAGCGTTTTGCCATTGGCCCCGACATCAAAGGCCAGGATATTGCGTGGATCAGCGCGGCTTTCGATGACGTAGAGAATCTTCTCATCCGGGCTGAAGGCCAGCCCATTCGGGTGGTTCACCTCATCCGTCGCAAGGGTGATCTCGCCGCTCTGGCCGTCAATGCGATAGACATTGGTATGCGGCAATTCCGGCGTGCCGCGTTCCCCTTCATAATTCGCCAGCAGGCCGAAGGGCGGGTCGGTGAACCAGATGGACCCATCGGATTTCACGACAACATCATTCGGGCTGTTCAGGCGCTTGCCCTTGTAGCTATCGGCCAAAACAGTGATCGCGCCATCATATTCAAAGCGCACCACGCGGCGGCCCATATGCTCGCAGGCAATCACGCGGCCCTGACGGTCCCGCGTATGGCCATTGGCGTTATTGGCCGGCTTACGCCAAGCACTGACCGCGCCAGTTTCCTCATCCCATTTCAGCACGCGGTTATTCGGAATATCGGACCATAACAGGCAGCGCGCATCGCCGAGCCACACCGGCCCCTCACCCCAGCGCGTGCCATGGTACAGCCGCTCCACGGATGACAGCACCAAATGGTACTTCGTGAAGGAAGCATCCATCGTAACAATGGAAGGGTCTGGGTAGCGCAGGCTTTGCTGCCAACGAGGATCTTGGTTCATGGCGTTTCTCCGATCGCCACCAGAAGGGCGGCTTTGGGCGCAGCATGGCGCAGCGCGCGCCAAAGGCCAATCAGGTGCGCAAAAGCACGCGCCGTCGCACCCGCACCGCCCCGGTTGGTACGGCGGCGAAGACATCCTTCTCCGCCTCGATCAGGCTGAGCCCCGCCCAGCGCGCGGGGCAAATGGTGCGCCCTGCCTTTTCCCAAGCCGTGCCGGCGCGCATCTAGGGCGTGAAGGGCGGCACGTAAAGCGCGGCATCGCGCCGTTCCACGCGAAACATCTGCGCCTGTAACAATTTTGTGATCTGCGCTGGCGAATAAGGCTGCCCATGGCCAAAGGGTGTGTGGTCAAACTGCGCCCAAATACCGCGCCGATTGGGTGCCACCACCAGCAAGCGCCCATCATCGCGCAGCACGCGCCAACATTCGCGCAGTAAGCGCCCGGCATTCTCGGCTGCTTCCAGCCCATGCACCAGCAGGATCCGATCAAAGCTGAGATCCGCGAAGGGCAACGCGTCTTCTTCTGCCAAGACAGAAGCCGAAAGCCCGGCCTGGCTGAAGCGCGCCGGCCCAAGCTGGGCGGGGGAAAGGGCAATGCAGCGCGCTGCATCATCGCGCCAAAGCGGCAAATAGGGCTCCGCATGGCCAAGCCCCAAGACGGAAAGCCCGGTCAGGCGCGGCCAAAGCCCGGCCAAGCGCCGACGCAGCAGCCGCG
Organism: Alphaproteobacteria bacterium; assembly: GCA_026400795.1. GTDB lineage: Bacteria > Pseudomonadota > Alphaproteobacteria > Acetobacterales > Acetobacteraceae > Neoroseomonas. Next base: position 2,008 of record JAPLOJ010000266.1, on the reverse strand, counting down.
CCGTCAGCGCCCCCGCCGGGGCGGCATAGAATCGGACCAGCCCATGGATTTCCCCGCTCATGCGGTTGATATAGGGGCTTACGGGGCCGGATGGGATGGCCCCCCCAGCAAAGGCGACCCCATGGCACTCACAGCGACCCCCATTCCCTGTCTTTCGGATAATTACGCTTGGCTGCTGCGCGCTGCCGATGGAAGGCTTGCGGTCTGCGACCCGGCCGAGGACGCGCCCGTGGCCGCCGCAATTGAAGCTGCGGGCGGTAAGCTCGACCTCATTGTGTTGACGCATCACCACGGGGATCACGTGGCGGGCGTGCCGGGCCTGGTCGCGCGCTATGGCGCCAAGGTGATTGGCGCGGCGGCGGATCGCCATCGGCTGCCGGCGCTGGATCAAGCGGTGCAGCCAGGCGATGTGGCGGATGTTTTGGGCAGCCGGACCAAGGTATTGGCCAGTGATGGCCATACACGCGGCCATATCGCCTTTCACATCGCTGATTCCCATATTTTGCTTTGCGGCGATACGTTATTTTCGCTGGGGTGTGGCCGCTTGCTGGAAGGGGATGCGGGGGAAATGTTCGCATCGCTGGCCGCCCTTGCCGCGCTGCCGGGGGAAACGCTGGTCTGCTGCGGGCATGAATATACCGAAAGCAATGCGCGCTTCGCCATTACGGTGGAACCCGATAATGCCGCCTTGCAGGCCCGCATTGCGGAAGTCCGCGCCCAGCGTGCGGCAGGCCAGCCGACGCTCCCCAGCACCATCGCGTCTGAGCGCGCCGCCAATCCCTTTATGCGCGCGGCGGATGTCGCCACACTGGCGCGCATTCGTGCCGCCAAAGATACATTTCGTTAATACAACCCAAGGAAACTCCCCATGAAACTGCATTACTCCGCCACCAGCCCCTATGTTCGGAAGGTGATGGTCTGCGCCCTTATCCGTGGCATTGCCGGATTGCTCGACAAGCAAACCGCCAATCCGCATCAATCCCCCGCCGAGTTGCTGGCTGATAACCCGCTGTCCAAGGTGCCGGCCCTGGTCACAAATGACGGCACGGCGATTTATGACAGCCCGGTGATTTGCGAATATCTGGACACGATCGGGTCTGCCGCACCGCTTTTCCCGCCCACGGGCAGTGCGCCTCGCCTGAAGGCCATGATCCGTCAGGCCGCCGCTGATGGCATTCTGGATGCTGCCGTGGGCCGTCGCCTGCATATGGCTCATCCTCAGGATGATGGCCGCAAGGCTTTCGATGCGCGCCAAAAGCTTGCTGTGGAACGCACCTTGGCCGCGCTGGAAAAGGACCCACCGCGCGGGCTGGGCGATATCGGCGCCATCAGCATTGCCTGCGCGCTGGGCTATCTGGATTTCCGCTTCGCCCATGAACCCTGGCGCGATGCCTGCCCGAAGCTCGCCGCCTGGTTCGCGGAAGTCTCCAAACTCGCCCCACTCGCCGAAACCGTCCCTGTCGGCTGAGCCATGATTGACCTGCGCGACCCTGGCGTGACGGCCGCGCAGGTCATTGCCGCGCTTGATTTGGCACCCCATCCGGAAGGCGGGCATTACCGCGAAATCTGGCGTGATGCGCCAGAAGCGGGCGGGCGCGGGGCGGGCACGGCGATCTATTTCCTGCTCGCTGCCGATGAATTCAGCCATTGGCATCGCGTGGATGCCGCTGAAGCCTGGCATTGGTATGCCGGCGGTCCCCTCGCGCTGAGCCTATCGCCCGATGGCCATGATGCGGAGGCCGTTCACCTTGGCCCCGATCTTTCGCGCCATCAACGCCCTTTTGCGCTGGTGCCAAAGGGCTGGTGGCAAAGCGCTGTCTCCCTTGGCCGCTGGTCGCTAGTGGGTTGCACCGTCAGCCCCGCCTTTGATTTCGCCGGCTTTGAATTGGCGCCGCCCGATTGGCGCCCCACTCCGCGAGGAAAATCATGAGCACAAGCCTGGCCTGGGATGAACGCTACCAGAATGGCGGCTTTGAGTTTGGCGAGGCGCCGAACCTTTATCTGCAAT
>JAPLOJ010000325.1:966-1539 GCA_026400795.1 Alphaproteobacteria bacterium | reverse complement strand
TTTGAACGCCTATTGTTCGAATTGCAGGGCCGCGATGGCGCGGTTACGGCGGAAGCCATGCGCCGCTTCCGCGCCGAAGGGCGCATGCCGATCGCGGATGCCGCGTGGCGGGAAACCAACCGGCTTTTCGCGGGCTTCACTTTGGATGATGCCGGGACCCTCGCCGAAATCCGCCATTTGCATCAGGCGGCGGGGTATTTGGCGGACCCGCATACCGCGATTGGCACCGCCGCCGCGCGCGCTTTGGCGCCGGAAGACCGGGCCATCCCCGTGGTGGTGGCCGCCACCGCGCATCCGGCGAAATTTCCGGATGCGGTTGAACGCGCCACGGGGCTCCGCCCCCCTCTGCCCGCGCGGCTTGCCGACCTATATGATCGGGAAGAACGCTTTTCCGTCCTGGCCGATGACCTCGGCGCGGTGGAAGCCGCAGTTCGTGCCCATGCCCGTCGCAATGCAGCTTGAAAAGATAAACGTACCCATGACCGAAGCCGTCCGCGTTACCCGCCTTGCCAATGGCCTGACTGTCGTTTCCGAAAATATGCCGCGCGTGGAAACCGTTTCCTTCGGCGCCTA
>JAPLOJ010000325.1:0-908 GCA_026400795.1 Alphaproteobacteria bacterium | reverse complement strand
GGCATGAAACGCCGGAAGACAATGGCGTATCGCATTTCCTGGAACACATGGCCTTTAAGGGCACGGCGCGGCGCGATGCGGCGGCGATTGCGCGCGAGATTGAGAATGTCGGTGGGCATTTGAACGCCTATACCGCGCGCGAACAAACCGCTTATTACGCCAAGGTGCTGAAGGAAGACACGGCACTCGCCGTTGATATCATCGGCGATATTCTGACGCATTCTACCTTTGAGCCTGAGGAGGTTGAACGCGAACGCGGCGTGATCCTCCAGGAAATCGGCCAGGCGAATGATACGCCTGATGATATTGTGTTCGACCATTTCCAAACCACGGCCTTTCCGGATCAGCCCATGGGCCGGCCCGTACTGGGCACGGAGGGGTCAATCAAAGCCATGACGCGCGACGCGCTCAGGGGCTATATGGGCCGCAATTACGGGCCTTCATCCATGGTGGTCGCCGGCGCTGGCGCGCTGGATCATGACACGCTGCTTGACCTGGTCGGCAAGCATTTCGCTGATCTGCCGAAGGTGGATATCGCAACCCCGGAAGCCGCGCGCTATGCCGGCGGTGAGTTCCGCGAAACCCGCGAATTGGACCAGGTGCATATCGTGCTTGGCTTTCCTTCCGTCCCCTATCTGGACCCGATGCATTGGCCGACGCAGGTTCTGGGTACGCTGCTGGGTGGTGGCATGTCGTCGCGCCTGTTTCAGGAAATCCGTGAAAAGCGCGGCTTGGTTTATTCCATCTATGCCTTTGCCTCGCCCTTCCGGGATGGCGGCCTGTTCCAGATCTATGCCGGCACCGGTGAGAAGGAAGCGGCTGAATTGATGCCCGTGACGCTTGAGGAATTGATCAAGGTGCAGCGCGACGTGACCGAGGATGAATTGGCCCGCGCCAAGGCACAGTTG
>JAPLOJ010000291.1 GCA_026400795.1 Alphaproteobacteria bacterium | reverse complement strand
GTGAAGCTGGAAGGCTGAACCCGCGTCAGTTCGGCGCCATACCGGCGGAAACGCCATGCAGGCAGGCCATCAATAGCGAAAGCGGCAAGCGCAGGCGCCACCACCAAGCAGGCGCCATGCTGGCCGCCTGCGCTGCGCGATCCGCCAAGGGCAGCAACGCGAAAATCACCGCAAGCAGCAAAAGCCCCGCCTGGGGCGGCAGCAGCAGCGCCACCCAGGCCACCAGCATGGGCAGGACGGAAGCCACCAGCCAGCGCGTGAGCGCCGCGCCCTCTGTCCTATTCGCCGCCAGGCCCCACCAGGCGCCGCCAATGAAACTCGCGATCAGCGCACCATAAGCGGGGCCAGCCTGCAACGCGAAGGCCGCCGCACCCCCACCCGCGGCCAGAAGCGGCGGCATGGCAAGGCTTGGCAGCAGGCCGGCGGCGCCAAGCAGCAATGCGGGGCGGGGGATGGAGGCATTGGACATGGACCTGCCCTCTCACAATTCTGCTGGTCAGGACAAGCCCCACCCTGGCGAAGCGCCGCCAACGGCGCCATCTTAGGCCCATGAATGTGATCGCCCCCGGCCCCGTGCTGTTCATGCCGGAAAAGCGCCCCGCGCCCCCGGCCACGCGGCGGCTTGCCGTGACCGCGCCTTATGAACCGAATGGGGACCAGCCACGCGCCATAGCTCATCTGATCGGTGGGCTGGAGGCCGCGGAGCGTGACCAGGTGCTGCTGGGGGTAACCGGTTCCGGCAAGACCTTCACCATGGCCAAGGTGATTGAGGCTGTGCAGCGGCCCACCCTGATTCTGGCGCCGAACAAAACCTTGGCCGCCCAGCTTTATGGCGAAATGAAAAGCTTCTTCCCGGAAAACGCAGTGGAATACTTCGTATCCTATTATGATTACTACCAGCCCGAAGCCTATGTGCCGCGCACCGACACCTATATCGAAAAAGACGCGCAGATCAACGAACAGATAGACCGCATGCGCCATTCCGCCACACAGTCCCTGCTGGAACGGAATGACGTGGTGATCGTCGCCTCGGTTTCCTGCATTTATGGTATTGGGTCGGTCGAGACTTATTCGCGCATGGTCGTGAAGCTTGAAGCCGGCGGGAAGATAGACAGGGATGTGCTGGTGAAGGGCCTGGTCGAACAGCAATATCGCCGCAACGATAATTTCTTCGCCCGCGGCACTTTCCGCATTCGCGGCGAAACCGTGGATCTGTGGCCGAGCCATTTGGAAGACCGCGCCTGGCGCGTTTCGCTTTTCGGTGATGAGATCGAAGCGATCCGCGAATTCGATCCGCTGACGGGTGAAATCACCGCGGAAATGGAACGTGTTTCGATCTACGCGAATAGCCACTATGTCACCCCGCGCCCGACGCTCACCCAGGCCATCACGCGCATCAAGGATGAATTGAAGGAACATCTGGCGAAGCTGCATGCGGAAGGCAAATTGCTGGAAGCGCAGCGGCTGGAACAGCGCACCATCTTCGATATCGAAATGATGGAAACCACCGGTTCCTGCAAAGGTATTGAAAATTACAGCCGCTACCTGACAGGCCGTAATCCCGGCGAACCGCCGCCCACGCTATTCGAATATTTGCCCGACAACGCTTTGCTGATCGTGGATGAAAGCCATGTCACGGTGCCGCAGATTGGGGGCATGTATCGCGGAGACTATGCGCGCAAGACCGTGCTTTCCGAATATGGCTTCCGCCTGCCAAGCTGCACGGATAACCGCCCCCTCAAGTTTGAGGAATGGGATACCTACCGCCCACCTTCCATCTTCGTCTGGGAGATGGAACGCACCGGCGGCGCCTTCGCCGAACAGGTGATCCGCCCAACCGGCCTGGTGGACCCCGTCACGGAAATTCGCCCCGTCGAGAGGCAGGTGGATGATCTGCTGGCGGAATGCCGCGAAGTCGCCAAGCATGGCGGGCGCGTGCTTGTGACTACACTTACCAAGCGCATGGCCGAAGACCTAACGGAATACATGACGGAAGCCGGCATCCGCGTGCGCTATTTGCATTCGGATATTGACACGCTTGAACGCATCGAAATCATCCGCGATTTGCGGAAGGGCGTGTTTGATGTGCTGATCGGCATAAATTTGTTGCGCGAAGGTTTGGATATTCCCGAATGCGCGCTGGTCGCGATTCTGGATGCGGATAAGGAAGGGTTTCTGCGCAGCACCACGTCGCTCATTCAAACCATTGGCCGCGCCGCGCGCAATGTTGATGGCCGCGTGGTGCTTTATGCCGATGTCATGACCGATAGCCTGCGCCGCGCCCTGGAAGAAACCGCGCGCCGCCG
>JAPLOJ010000050.1 GCA_026400795.1 Alphaproteobacteria bacterium | reverse complement strand
ATTGATGCGCAGGAAGGCATCGTGGTCACGAATAACCACGTGATTGATGGCGCTGATGAAATCAATGTGATCCTGCAGGACAAAACCAGCATTCGCGCGGAATTGGTGGGCACGGATCCGCGCACGGATATCGCAGTTCTGCGCATCAAGCATGACAAGCCATTGGCCGCTGTTGCTTTTGGCAATTCGGATCAATCGGAAGTGGGCGATTGGGTGATTGCCATCGGCAATCCCTTCGGCTTTGGCGGCACGGTCACGGCGGGGATTGTCTCGGCCCGCGGGCGTGATATCGGCCAGGGGCTTTATGATGATTTCATCCAGACGGATGCTTCCATTAATCAGGGCAATTCCGGCGGGCCGCTATTTAACATGCGCGGCCAGGTGATTGGCATCAATACCGCCATTGTCTCCCCCAGTGGGGTTTCGGCCGGGCTTGGCTTTTCCATCCCGTCCAATATGGCAACGCGCGTGGTGGCGCAGCTTCGTGATGCGGGGCGCGTGCGGCGCGGCTGGATTGGCGTGAATATCCAAAGTGTGACGGATGACATTGCCGAGGCGCTGCGCCTGCCCGCTGGCACGCGCGGTGCGCTGATTGCGAATGCGCAAGCCGATGGCCCGGCGGCCAAGGCGGGGATCCGCTCGGGCGATGTCATTATCCGCTTCAATGGCGTGGCGGTGCCCGAAATGCGCGCCCTGCCCAGGATTGTCGCTGACAGCACTGTGGGTGGTTCAGTGCCCGTCGTGATCTGGCGCGATGGCAAGGAAGAAACCGTGACCGTCACGCTTGGCGAATTGCCGACGGAACAGCGCCAGGCAGGGGCACCGGCGGCGCCTCCTCCCGGTCCGGGGCCGGTGGAACTCACCGGGCTTGGGCTGCGGGTTGCGGCCATTACGGATGAGCTTCGCCAGCGCTTCAACCTGAAGCCAGAACAACGCGGCGTGGTGATTGTGGAAGTGACCCCCGGCACCCCGGCGGCAGAGCGTGAACTTCGCCCCGGTGATGTGATTGTGGAAGTGCAGCAGCAGCGCGTGGCAACGCCGGCGGAAGTGCAGGAACAGATTGAGCGTTTGCGCCGGCAAGACCGCAATGTTGGGCTTTTCGCGGTGGAAAATGCCGGCGGGCAGCGCTTTGTGCCGCTGCGCCTGAACGCCCGGGGCAATGCGCCGGGCTGATTTGGCGCTGTGGCGCGACACCCTCTGATTGGGCAGAGAGCCGATCAGGGGGGCTCATTTGCTTACTTGATTACTTATCTCATGGCTTTGATTGCGCTTGAGAGCCATTTCGTACGTTTGGTAGCGGTTGGGATGGAATGCGCCTGCCCTATTTTGCCCCTGATAGGATTTTGAACTTGACGTGACATCAGGTTTTTAGTATCAAATCGCTTCGGGGGAAGTCTTCAGGGGATTACTATGTATCGGAGTAAGGAGAGCGCCTCCCTCGGCGCTTTACTCACCCAAGGGGCTGCCATTGTCTGGAGCCGCCACGCCATTGAACGCGCGTATGAACGCGGTGTTTCGAAATTGGATGCGGAGCGTGTGATCAGGCGGGGCCGCGTCACCGGCCTTGATATGCAAGCAGACGGGCAGGAGCGTTGGCAGCTTGCCGGCAAGGATGAGGATGGTCTCGCCTTCACCGTCGTGATCACCCCGATCGCGCCGGATGTCCTTGTTGTTACTGTCATCGCATGAAAGGGAGAGAATGCCATGCGGCGCGTATTGCCACGATATGAGGAAAGGGGCCTCGGCCTGCCCTATCCGGTCGTGCTCATCAACGCGGCCGAGGAACATTCTGATGCAGCCGGCAATGTGCTTGGCGTTTCGGTCCCAAATCTTGAGGGCCTGGCGGCTGCCGTTACGGTCGCGCGCGCCTTTCTGCCGGTGGAACTGACCGGTAGTGAGGTGCGCTTCATGCGCAAGGTCATCGGCATGTCGGCCAAGGATTTTGCCGAGGCGCTGAAGCTCGACCCCGCGTCTCTTTCCCGGTGGGAGAACAATAAGCAGACGCTGGGCGGCTGGGCCGAAAGCCAGGTCCGGCTCGCTACTGTCGCCATTCTTGCCCAGCGCATGCCAAGCCTGAAGCCGGATATGGAAAAGCTGTTTCGTATGGTGCCGCGCAAGCGAGAGGAAGGCGAAGCTTGGCCGCTGTTCGAAATGCACCTTGAACCGCAGCGCGCGGCAGATGTCCGGCGCGCCGCCGGCGAAAGTTGGGCGGCGCTTCAGGCGGCCGCGGGCAGGCGCCGGCCCGGGATTTTGAAGGCGTATTGCTGGCTGGCCTCGCTGAGGATGGCGGGCTTTTCGTGCCGCGCCATTGGCCAGAGCTTTCGCCCGCCGAATGGCGCGCCATGCGCGGGCTTTCCTATCCGGAATTGGCAGCGCGCATCATCGGGCTATTCGCGGGGCCTGGCCTGCCGCTCCAAAAGCTTTGCCAGGAAGCCTATGCGGGGTTTGGCCATCCAGCCATTGTGCCGCTGGTCCAGCTCGATCAGCGGTCTTTTGCGCTGGAGCTGTTCCATGGCCCGACGCTGGCCTTCAAGGATATGGCGCTGCAATTGCTCGGGCCGCTTTTCGATCATGTGCTGACCAAGCGTGGGGAGCGTGTCACGATTGTTGGCGCGACCTCGGGCGATACAGGTTCCGCTGCCATTGAAGCCTGCCGGGATCGCGCGGCGGTTGATATCGTCATCCTGCACCCCGAAGGCCGCACCAGCGAAGTGCAGCGCCGGCAAATGACCAGCGTGCTGGCGCCGAATGTCAGCAATATCGCGATCAAGGGCGATTTCGATGCCTGCCAGGATTTGGTCAAGGCCATGTTCAATGACGCGCCCTTCCGTCAGGAAATGCGGCTTTCAGCGGTGAATTCGATCAATTGGGCGCGGATTGCGGCGCAAATCCCCTATTATGTCGCGGCTGCCTTGGCGCTTGGCGCGCCGGATCGTCCCGTGGCCTTCAGCGTGCCCACCGGCAATTTCGGCAATGTGCTGGCCGCCTGGGCCGCGATGCGCATGGGCCTGCCGGTGGCGAAGCTGATCGTGGGGTCGAACCGCAATGACATTCTGGCGCGGTTTCTGGCGACCAATGACATGACAGCGCGGCCGGTTGAGCCCTCCCTTTCACCAT
>JAPLOJ010000170.1 GCA_026400795.1 Alphaproteobacteria bacterium | reverse complement strand
TAATCACCAACCAGTCAAGCCCAAAAAACGACAACCAACACAGTGATCGGGCTTCTAGTACCACCACAGAAGCGCGTCAAGCGCCTATCCAACCCCGAAACCAGGCCGCGAAGCGGGGCACCCCCACCTCAATAGGCGTTTTCGGCTCAAACCCGCACAAAGCCTGGATAGCGCCGATATCAGCGAAGGTTTCCGCCACATCCGTCACCGGCCGCGGCGCATCCTGGATTACTGCCTTGTGCCCCAGGCTTTCCTCCAGCACCGCCACAAAGCGCCGCACCTCAACACTCCGATGATTGCCAATATTCAACAGGCGCGGCTTGCCATCAGTGGGCGGGCGGTCCAGCGCGCCCAAAATTCCCGAGACAATATCATCAACAAACGTGAAATCACGCTTCAGCCGCCCACCTTCGTATAGGGTGATGGGCCTTCCTGCGAGAATCGCATCCGCGAAAAGCCACGGCGCCATATCAGGGCGACCCCAAGGCCCATACACGGTGAAAAACCTGAGACCCGTCTGAGGTAACCCAAAGATGTGACCATAGGCTTCACTGATCAATTCATCGGCGCGCTTCGTTGCCGCATAAAGTGAAATGGGATGATCCACGCGATCATCCTCACGATAAGGCAAATTCCTGTTGCCGCCATAAACAGATGAAGAGCTGGCATAGAGAAAATGCTGAAGTCGCGACAAAGACCGCGCCGCTTCCAGCATAACAAGATGGCCCATCACATTCGCTTCGATATAGCTATAGGGATCAACCAGCGAATGCCTGACGCCAGGCTGCGCTGCCAGGTGAATGATTTGCGTTATTTCTTGATTTTGACTGAATATTTCAGATATCGCTGTACGATCTGCGATGCTCACTTCAAAAAATGAAAAATTAGGCTGCGCCAACAGCCGATCACGTCGCGCATGCTTCAGGCGCAAATCATAATAAGGCGTCAGGCTATCAATACCGATCACTTTTTCGCCGCGCACCAGTAGCGTTTCGGCAACATGCATGCCGATGAAACCTGCAGCACCAGTCAGGAGAATAGTCATTGCGCAATCAACCGATCTTCAAGCAATTCCAAGATGGCGTGTCCCAACGAGATATGCGCTTCCTGCACCCGTGCGGTTTCACTGCTCGGCACAATCAAGGCAACGTCACAAAGGCTCGCCGCGCCACCACCATCACCGCCGAGAAAACCGATCGTGCCAATGCCCATCCCCCGCGCGACCTGAAGCGCCTTGATAACGTTGGGGGAACGACCAGAAGTGGTGATCCCAAATAGCACATCGCCCTCCCGGCCAAGGCCTGAAAGGGGGCGCGCAAAGACATCCTCGAAGCCATAATCATTGCCACCAGCGGTCAACGCCGCGGGATCAAGCGTCAGCGCGATGGCGGGCCAAGACGGCCGCTCAACCCGAGATCTGAGCCGCACCAGCAATTCAGTTGCCAAATGCTGCGCATCAGCGGCACTGCCGCCATTGCCGCAGAAAAACAGCTTTCCGCCGCGGCGCAGCGCCGCTTCACATAGATCAATCGCTTGAAACACCAATGGCGCCATATCCGTCGCCACATGGCGCCGGAGCGTTATGCCATCTTCCATCATAGCGCTGAGACGTTCTCGCTCTTTCATGCATGGTTCCATATCTGCAGCACACGACCGAACCGAGTCCGCACTAGGCTCGGCGCCCACGACAAGTGAGACATAAGCCCCCCAAGGAAAAAGGCCAAGATTCTTAAGTTTCTCTTGGCGCCGCCTCAATCACCGTATGGCGGGCTTCGCTGAATGCGGCATAAGGCTGCTCCACCGATGGATTTGGCGTCAGCCCCTGCCCATCGCATAGAATTCGTCATTCGGTCGCAGATTGGTCACATTCGCCAAGCGGTTCGACATGCCGAAAAAGGCGGCGATGGCGGCAATGTCCCAGATGGCTTCGTCATCAAAGCCAGCTTCGCGCAAGGCTTCGTGGTCCGCATCATTCACCTCATTCGCGCGGTCGGTCACTTTCAGCGCGAATTCCAGCATGGCCTTCTGCTTGGCCGAGAGATCGGCCTTCCGCCAATTAGCGGCGATTTGGTCCGCGATCAGCGCATTCTTGGCGCGAATGCGCAGAATGGCGCCATGCGCCACCACGCAATACTGGCATTGATTGCGCGAGGATACGGCCACCACAATCATTTCGCGTTCCGCCTTGGAAAGCCCTTCGGCCTTGTCCATCAACGTATCGTGATACGCCATAAAGGCGCGGAATTCCACCGGGCGATGTGCCAGCATCAGGAAGACATTCGGCACAAAACCCGATTTTTCCTGAACGGTCAGGATGCGAGCGCGGATATCTTCCGGCAGGGTCGCGATATCGGGGATGGGGGTGCGGGCAATCTGGGGCTTGGTCATAGTCAGACCATCCGCCAGCGGCGCTTTTCAGTCCAGCCCCATCAAGCCCCGGGCATAATCCTTGGCCGCAAAGGGGCGCAAATCCTCGGCCTTTTCGCCAACGCCCACTACATGCACGGGCAGGCCGAATTCCTGCGCCAAGGCCACCACCACGCCGCCCTTGGCCGAGCCATCAAGCTTGGTCACGGCAAGGCCGGTGACATCCACCATTTCCTTAAACACCTTCACCTGCTGCACGGCGTTTTGCCCCGTGGTCGCATCCAACACCAGCAGCACGGAATGCGGCGCGGTTTCATCCACGCGCTTGATCACGCGGATGATTTTGCGGAGTTCTTCCATCAGCGCAGTTTTATTGTGCAGCCGCCCGGCGGCATCCACCAGCAGCAAATCCAGCCCATCGGCGCGCGCCGCGGTCAGCGCATCAAAAGCCAGCCCCGCCGCATCGGCACCAGGCTTGGCGGGCGCGAAAAACCGTGCGGAGGTCCGCCCCGCCCAGACCTGCAATTGCTCCACCGCCGCGGCACGGAAAGTATCGCCCGCGACAAAGCCGATTTTCAGCCCTTGTTCTGCATAATGCCGGCCAAGCTTGGCGATGGTGGTGGTCTTGCCCGTGCCATTCACACCCACCACCAGCACCACATGCGGCGCGCGGGCAGGGATGATTTCCATGGGCTGCGCCACAGGGTCCAGAATGGCGGCGATTTCATCCGCCAACGCGGTCTTCACTTCGTCATCAGTCACTTCCTTGCCGAAGCGCGTACGGCGGAAGCCTTCCACAATGCGGCGCGAAGCCGCGACACCCAGATCAGCGGTGATCAGGGTTTCTTCCAACTCCTCCAGCGCCTCATCATCCAGCCGCCGCTTGTGCAGCAGGGAGACAACGCTTTCCGTAAGCTTGGCGGTGGAACGCGAAAGCCCCGCCTTCAGCCGCGCGAACCAGCCGGTTTTGGCGGGCGCTTCTGCCTCAGGCTGCGGAATTGTAGCCGGTGGTGTCTCCGGGGTGGGTTCCGGGAGTGGGGGAGGGGTTCCCAGAATCGGAGCCGGCGGCGCTTCAGGCGGGCCGGGAATCGGGATTTCGGGCTGGGCCGCGCCGCCGCCGCGCAAACGGCCAAAGAAATCGCGCAACGCCATCAGGCGGCCTCCGCCAAAAGCCCATCCGCATCGGCGCCGGTCACGCGCAAGCGGCGGATTTCACCCGGCTGCCCCGCACTGCCCAGCAAGCGCAGCGGCGCAAAATATTCCGTGTGGCCCCGATCGGGATGTTCCAACAAAACCTGTTCCTCCTGCCCCAGCCTGGCCGCGAAATAGCGCGCCGCCGCCGCCGCCCCGGCTTCCCGCAACCGCGCCGCGCGCGCGCGACGTTCCGGCACCGGGATTTGCGGCATGCGCGCTGCCGGCGTGCCTGGCCGTTCCGAATAGGGGAAGACATGCAGGAAAGAGAGATCGCAATCCCTTACAAGATCAAGGCTTTCCTGAAATTGCGCTTCGGTTTCAGTCGGGAAGCCCGCAATCAAATCAGCACCAAAGACGATATCGGGCCGCAGCCGCCGTGCCTTTTCGGCCAGCGCAATCGCATCCACGCGCAAATGCCGCCGCTTCATGCGCTTCAGGATCAAATCCGAACCGTGCTGCAAGGAAAGATGCAAATGCGGCATCAGGCGGGGTTCTTCCGCAATCAGCCGCCACAGGTCTTCATCCACTTCCACGGGATCGAGCGATGACAAGCGCAGCCGCGGCAATTCCGGCACCAGGGCCAGCACGCGGCGGATCATTTGCCCAAGTGTCGGGCTACCCGGCAGATCAGGCCCGTAGGAGGTGACATCCACCCCGGTCAGCACCGCTTCCCGATACCCAGCCGCCACCAGGGCACGAAGCTGTTCCACAACGGCGCCGATGGGGACAGACCGAGACGGCCCGCGCCCGAAGGGAATGACGCAGAAGGTGCAGCGATGATCGCAGCCCTGCTGCACCTGCACGAAAGCGCGCGCACGCCCGGCGAATTCCGTCACCAAATGGGCCGAGGTTTCCCGCGCGGCCATGATGTCACTGACTGGCGCGGGCGGCGCATCCAAAGCGGCCCAGGTTTCGGGCTTCAGCTTCTCGGCATTGCCGATCACACGCTCCACCCCCGGCAGGGCGGCCCATTTATCGGGCGCGATTTGCGCCGCGCAGCCGGTCACGATGATGCGCGCACCGGGATTGTCACGATGCACCTTGCGGATCGCCTGGCGCGCCTGGCGTTCAGCTTCCGCCGTCACGGCGCAGGTATTGACGATGATGGCATTGCCCTGGCCGGCCTTGCTGGCCAGGTCGCGCATTGCCTCACTCTCATAGGTATTGAGCCGGCAGCCGAAACTCAGCAGCCGAGGGGCTTCCGCGCTGCTCATGCCAGTACTGCCTTGGGATCAACCTGCCCGGTGAAGGCAGTGGCGACGGGGCCGGTCATCAGCACATGGCCATCATGGCGCCATTCCATGAACAGATCGCCGCCCGGCATGGAAATACGCGCCGCGCGCCCAGTCAGCCCACGACGATGGGCATTCACCATGGCGGCACAAGCGCCAGACCCACAGGCGAGCGTCAGCCCCGCGCCCCGTTCCCAGACCACCAGGCGTAGATGATCCGGTGACATCACCTGCACAAAGCCGATATTGGCGCGGTCCGGGAAGATCGGGTCGTGTTCAAGACGCGGGCCTATTTCGCTGATCGGCAGCGAATCAAGATCGGGCACGAAAAAATTCGCATGCGGATTGCCCATGGAACAGGCGGCTGGGTCTGCCACGGGTCCGCAAGCAAGCGGCACATGCAGCGTATCGGCTTCCCGCGCCAGAGGCACATCCCGCCAGCCGAGTCGTGCTGGTCCCATATCAACCTGCCACATCCCGCCCGGCATCGCCTGACTCGGCAAATCGCCCGAAATGGTCCGCACCAACACCTGCGCCTTGCCGGTTTCAGCGGCGACAAGGCTGGCGACGCAGCGCGTGGCATTGCCGCAGGCGCCCGCTTCCGATCCATCTGGATTATGGATGCGCATGAAGACATCGGCCCCCGCCGCCGGGGGTTCCATGATGATCAGCTGGTCGCAGCCAATGCCGCGCCGGCGATCCGCAAGCGCCACAATCTCAGCGCGCGTCAGGCCAAGCGGCGTGGCGCGGCCATCCAGCACCACGAAATCATTGCCGAGCCCATGCATCTTGCGGAAGGAAAGCATGGGCGGGGATATAGGCCGCCGCGCGCGGAACCGGAACCCGCTTATGGGGTGCCGGAAAGATTTACCCGTTCAGCAGCCGATCAATCTCATCCTGCTCCAGATCGGGACCGGCCTTCTTCGGGTCTGCCACGGTTTGCACCACACCCTTCAGCTCCACCTTGGGGCGGGACGCGTTGGGGCCGGGCTGGGCGCTTTCGGGCAGAATATCCTCCAGGATCGATTCCACCTGCTGCAAATCCCGAATGGCGCGGCGGATGCGCTGGCCGGTCAAATCCTGGAAGGAGCAGGCCTCAAAAATGGCATTCACCCTTTCGGTGATGGCCGGCAGGGCATCCGGGCTGCCCGAACCCTTCTCAAGCCATTCCTGAATGGCCTCGGCAGCTTCCAGAATAGTATTGGCGGCGGCTTCCGTCGCCTGGACCACCGCCTCAAGCTCCTGGCCGGAGGTGCGGTTGCCCGGCTGAGGCGCGGAAATCATGCCGGCGATTCTTTCATGAACGGAAGATATCTGGCTAGCCAGGTTCTCCTCGCTCATGCCCAGAAGCTGCACGCTGGCGGATACCTCGGCGCTGACTTCGGAGATGCGGCGGTCCATAAAGGCGCGCAAATCGCCAAAAAGGGGCTCCATAGCGGCCCTGAGCACTTCCGAGTCCGGCACTGTATCCGCTTGCGAATGCGACATGAGACTTCGTCCTGAATCCAAGGGGCGGCCAAACCGCCGGGTGATCACGGACGCATTAAACACCCATAAAGGTGAAATCTCCGTTTCTCTGGGGCGGGTCTTGTGTGGAAAACTTTGCGGCGCTATAGCCCCGCCTCCCGCGCCGTGGCCCCATGGACATGCCCGGCCGGAACCCCCTTCCCACCGCATGGTGCGGCCCCGGCAACGGGTGCAAGGCGGAAGGGCTGACCCCACAGGAGGGCCAAATGTCCAAGATGAAGACGAAATATAGCGTGAAAAAGCGCTTCCGTCTGACCGCGACCGGCAAGGTCAAGGCAGGCGGTGGCTTCAAGCGCCATATGCTGTCCGCCAAGCGGTCCAAGATGAAGCGCCAGAACCGCGGTACCTTCGTGCTGGATAAGCAGGATGG
>JAPLOJ010000135.1 GCA_026400795.1 Alphaproteobacteria bacterium | reverse complement strand
TATTGGCGAATGCTGGTCTCAGCGCCACGCCACCATGATGATCATGGGCGAGACCTGTACCCGCGCCTGTTCCTTCTGCAATGTCGCGACCGGTATTCCAAAGCCTTTGGATACGGATGAACCGCGCCGCGTGGCGGAAGCCGTGGCTGCTCTTGGGTTGCGCCATGTGGTGATTACCAGCGTGGATCGTGATGATCTGGCCGATGGCGGTGCCGCGCATTTCGCTGCCACCATCAGCGCCATTCGTGCCGCGGCACCAGGCACGACGATTGAGGTGCTGACGCCTGATTTCCTGCGCAAGGATGGTGCTTTGGAAGTGGTGGTGGCGGCGCGGCCTGATGTATTCAACCATAATCTGGAAACGGTGCCGGCGCTTTATCCCAGCATTCGGCCCGGGGCGCGGTATTATCATTCTCTGCGGTTGCTGGATCGCGTGAAGCAGCTTGATCCTTCCATCTTCACCAAATCCGGCATCATGGTGGGGCTTGGCGAAAAGCGCATTGAAGTGCTGCAAGTAATGGATGATCTGCGGTCTGCCGAGGTGGATTTCCTGACCATCGGCCAATACCTGCAACCATCCGTGAAGCATGCCGCCGTTGATCGCTTCGTGACGCCGGATGAGTTTGAGGATTACGCCAAGGCTGCACGCGGCAAGGGTTTTCTGTTGGTATCTGCCACACCTTTGACGCGTTCTTCCTATCACGCGGATCGGGATTTCGCAGCGCTGAGTGCGGCGCGCAACGCGCAACTGGCTGCGCGAAGCTGATATGCCAACACATGCAGAAACGAAGGTGCTCCGTTATTCGCAGGAGCAGCTTTTCGACATGGTGGCCGATGTGGCGCGTTATCCCGAATTCCTGCCCTGGTGTGTTGGCGCGCGGGTGCTCAGCCGGGATGAACAATTGCTGGTGGCGGATTTGACCATCGGCTTTCGCATGTTTCGCGAAACTTTCAGATCACGCGTGGGCTTGAACAAGCCTGACCATATTCACGTGACCTATGAAAACGGCCCTTTCCGCTATTTGAATAATCACTGGCGCTTCAGGCCGGTGGCTGGTGGGACCGAGGTGGATTTCTTCGTGGATTTCGAATTCCGCAGCCGCATTCTGCAAGTGGCGATTGGCGTGGTGTTCAATGAAGCGGTGCGGCTGATGGTACGCGCCTTTGAAAGGCGCGCGCTGCATCTTTATGGGCGGCCAGGCGCGGCTGGCATTGGCAAGCCGGCCTCGGCCTAAACGGAAGCCTATTGCAGCTTGATGTTGCGCGCCTGAATCATGTTGCGCCATTTGGCGTTTTCTGCCGCGAAATAGGCTGGCCATTCAGCGCTGCTGCCAACCGTTGGCACCACGGCAAGTGCGCTCAGGCGTTCGCGCGTATCGGGCGCTTCCATCGCAGCCTTGGTCAGCGCATGCATGCGCGCCAGGATATCAGCGGGCACGCCGGTTGGTGCTTGCAGCGCGATGTGTTCCACGACCTCCACCCCCGGGAAGCCTTGTTCAGCGAAGGTTGGGATTTCCGGCGTCAACGGGCTTCTTTCCTTCGTTGCCACCGCCAAGGCGCGGAGGGAGCCAGACCGGATATGTGGCAAAATGCCTGATGCCGCCTGGAAAACCATCGGCGTTTCATTCGCAAGCACCGCCTGCACCGCCGGCGCGCCGCCGCGATAGCCGACATCCTGAATAGTAAGCCGCGCTTCCTGCAAGAACAGCTCGGTCGCGAGATGCGTGGAGGAACCGGTGCCGGAATTGGCATAGGTCAGGTTGCTGTTCGGCCTGCGCGCGATTTCCACATATTCCGCAAGGGTACGCGCGGGGAAGCTTGGATTGACCACCATGATGATCGGCATGGAAGCGATCAGCCCGATACCAACAAAATCCTTTTCATTGTCATAGGGCAGCGGCATCAGATGCGGCGCCATCGCATAGGTGCTGACGGTGCTGACCAGCATGGTATAGCCATCGGGCCGCGCGCGCGCGACGCTATTGAAGCCGATCGTGCCATTGGCGCCGGTGCGGTTATCCACCACAAAGCTCCGCCCCGTATCGGTGGAAAGCTTCTGCGCCAGAATGCGCGCGACCGCATCCGTGGAACCGCCTGCGGCCCAAGGCACCACCAGCGTGACAGGGCGGCTTGGCCAGGCATCCTGTGCGCGCGCGACGGCGGGCAGCAGCGCAGGGGCGGCAAGCAGGGCAAGGTGACGGCGAGAGATCATGGCATCCTCCTTCGTGTTTGTTGTGCGTTCAATAAGGTTGACCGCGTGTGCATGGCAAGCGCCTTTTCCAGCCCATAGGTTTTTCTTGCTTTCTGGTGTCTTCCTGAAGAAGACTAAGCGCTCCCTAAGCGCAGGAGACGGGATATGGGCGGATTTCTGACAGATGATGATCTGAACCAATTGCAGCCGGCGGATGAGGTGATGTTCCCCTCTCCCATACCAACGCAGGTGGTTTCATCCGATGAATTCTGGCCGATGCCGCAGACCGAAAAGCAAAAGGCGGTCGAAGCACGCATCAAGGAAATGGCGGATGAAATCGGTGCCAAGCAAGGCCTGGGGCGGCGGCGCTTTCTGCAAACCGCTTCCGGCATGGCGGCCGCCTTCCTTGCCATGAATGAAGTCCATGGCCCGCTTTATGCCGTGAGCCGTGCAGAGGCGCAGCAGCCGGATGCGGCGGCAGCGCGTGCCGCGGCGCTGAAGGACCAGTTCATCATGGATGTGCATACGCATTTCCTGCGCCCCGATACGCGCATCATGACCTTCGTGAACGCGCGCCGCGCAGTGGGGCGGGCCGGGTGGAATCCTGATCTGGTCGGCAAGGAACAGACCATTCAGGATTTGATGGAAGCAAGCTGGTTCAAGGAAGTGTTTCTTGATTCGGATACCAAAGTGGCGCTGATCAGCGGCGCACCTTCCGAAGAACCGATTGACTGGTTCCTGACCAACGACATGAAGTTCGATGCTCGCAAGCGCGTGAATGACGCCGCCGGCACCAAGCGCGTTTTGTCGCACGCCATTTTCACGCCCGGTCGGCCAGGCTGGATGGAGGAGGTGGAGCGTTCCATCGAACAGCTCAAGCCCGATAGCTTCAAAGGCTATACGATTGGCGACAATACCAACAAGCATCTGGCCATTCACCCATGGCGGATGGATGATGAAAAGCTGCTCTATCCCTTCTATGAACGGCTGCTGAAGGCCGGCATAAATACTGTCTGCGTGCATAAGGGACTTTTCCCGCAGCAAGTGACGCAGCAATTCCCGCATCTTTTGCCTTTCGCCGGCGTGGATGATGTGGGTAAGGCCGCCAAGGATTGGCCGCAGATCAATTTCGTCATTTACCATTCTGCTTATCGTTGGACCGGTGGTGGCGGTGCTGGCATGGGCGTTGAGCAATTTGCGCGCACGGGCCGCGTTGATTGGACTACGGATTTGTCGGAAATTCCGGCAAAACATGGTGTCACGAATGTCTATGGTGATCTTGGCCAAATCTTCACGCAGACAACGGTGATTGAACCCGGGCTTTGCGCCGCGCTGATGGGAACACTCATTCGCGGCCTTGGTGCGGATCATGTGGTCTGGGGTACGGATGCGATCTG
>JAPLOJ010000385.1 GCA_026400795.1 Alphaproteobacteria bacterium | reverse complement strand
GCCTTCGGCCCGGCGGACGCCTCGAGCTTGGCAAGACGGTGGATGCGGGCAGCGTCCGCCAATCCTTCAGCCATGGCCGATCCAAGACCGTACAGGTCGAGGTTGTGAAGAAACGCGCCGTGGCACCAAGCCCGGTACGGCCCGGAATCGGTGTTCCAGCCGCGCGCACCCTTGGCCCGGCACCCGCCGCGCCCGCACCCGCGGCGGCGCCAGTTGCAGCCCCCGCACCAGCGCCAGCACCTGCCGCTGCGCCACCCCCGCCGCCGGCACCAGTGGCCGAGGCGCCTGTGGCGCCCGCGCCTGCGCCTGCGCCCGTTGCTGTGCCCGAGCCGAGCCCAACCGTGGCAGCGCCCGCCGCGCCACCGCCGCCGGCGGTTGTCCCGGAGACACCTGCGCCTACCCCCGAACCCATGGCAGCAGCGCCGGCGCCGGCAGCCCCGGCGCCCGCACCAGCCCCCACGCCCGCACCGGCCCCGGCGCCAAGCGCAACCCGCGTAGCGATGGCGCCGCCGCCTTCCGGCCGGCCCGGCGCGGCATCTGGGCGCCCCGCCGCAGGTGGCGCAGGCCGCCAAGGCGCGGGTGGCCAAGCAGGCCGCACCACCAGCACGGGCCGGCCTCTGACGCAGTCAGAACTCGCCACCCGTCAGCGTGTGCTGGAAGAAAACCGCCGCGTGGAAGCGCAACGCCAACGCGACGACCGTGAGCGCCAGGCGCTGATGGTGCGTTCGGCTGCCGAAGAAGCCGCGCGCCGCGTGGAAGAAGAAGCCCGCGCCAAGGAAGACGCCGCCCGCCGTGCTGAGGAAGAAGCCCGCGCTGCGGTGGAAGCGGCGCGCAGGCCCGCCCCCGCACCGCAAGCCGCCGCAGCACCTGCCACCGCGCCTGGTCGCGGGCCGGCCGGGGCGCCTGCGCGCAGGCCAACCACGCCTTCAGAGCCACCGGTCAAGCTGACGCTCAAGGCGCGTTCGCCATCCGATGATGATGAGGATGGGCCACGCCGCCCAGCCATGCGACGCCCCGGCGCACCGGCGGGACCCGCCAAACGCTTGGCGCCTGCACCTGTCAAGAAGCCCCCGCCCGGGGCGGATCGGCGCCGTGAAGGCCGCATTGATGTGGCGGCAGCGCTGGAAGGCGAGGATGAACGTACGCGTTCCATCGCCTCTGTCCGGCGTGCGCGTGAACGTGAACGGCGCCAGCAGGAATTGGCGCGTCTGCGTTCCGGTACGGAACGTGTGGTGCGCGAAGTGGTGGTGCCGGAAAGCATCACCGTGCAGGAATTGGCCAATCGTATGGCCGCGCGCGGCGGGGAGGTGGTGAAAAGCCTCTTCCGCATGGGCGTCATGGCGACGCTGACGCAAAACATTGATGCCGATACGGCCGAATTGGTCGTGCAGGAATTCGGCCATCGCGTGAAGCGCGTCAGCGAAGCTGATGTGGAAATCGGCTTGGAGGGTGCGCAGGACGCTGATACGGAATTGCTGCCGCGTCCGCCTGTGGTCACCATTATGGGCCATGTCGATCACGGCAAGACCAGCCTGCTGGATGCGCTGCGCAAGACCGATGTTGTCGCCCATGAAGCGGGTGGCATCACGCAGCATATTGGCGCCTATCAAATCACGGTCCCCGCCGGGGACCGCGTAACCTTCATTGACACGCCTGGCCATGAAGCCTTCACCGCCATGCGCGCGCGTGGCGCATCAGTGACCGATATGGTGGTGCTGGTTGTCGCCGCTGATGATGGTGTCATGCCGCAAACGGTGGAAGCCATCCGCCATGCCCGCGCGGCCAAGGTGCCGTTGATTGTTGCGGTCAATAAGATTGATAAGCCCGGCGTGAAGCCCGAACGCGTGAAGCAGGAATTGCTGCAACACGAAATCGTGGTGGAAAGCCTGGGCGGCGAAACCCAGGAAATCGAGGTTTCGGCAACCCAGAAGATCAATCTGGACAAGCTGCTGGAAGCGATTTCGCTGCAAGCTGAAATCCTGGATTTGCGCGCCAATCCGGACCGTGCTGCGGAAGGCACCGTGATTGAAAGCAAGCTCGATCGCGGCCGGGGTCCGGTGGCGACGGTGCTGGTGCAAAAGGGCACGCTGAAGCAGGGCGACATTGTGGTGGCCGGCGCCGAATGGGGCCGGGTGCGCGCCATGCTGGATGATAAGGGCCGACCGCTGAAAGATGCAGGGCCTTCCTTGCCGGTTGAAATCCTGGGCCTGTCCGGCGTGCCGACAGCGGGCGAGAATTTCATCGCCGTTGAAAATGAAGCCCGTGCGCGGGAAATTTCCGAATTCCGTCAGCGCAAGCTGCGTGACAAGGCGACCGCCACCGCAGGTGCCGGCCGTGGCAGCCTGACCGATATGCTGGCCCGCATTCAAGCGGGTGAGCAGAAGGAAGTTGCCGTTGTGGTGAAGGCCGATGTGCAGGGTAGCTCGGAAGCCATTGGGGTCACGCTCGGCAAGCTTGGCAATGAAGAAGTGCGCGTGCGCGTGCTGCATAGCGCCGTGGGTCAGATCACTGAATCTGATATCCAATTGGCCAAGGCATCGGATGCGGTGATCGTTGCCTTCAATGTGCGCGCCACGTCTCAGGCGCGTGATCTGGCGACCCGCGAAGGGGTGGAGATTCGCTATTACTCCATCATCTATGAAGTCGCCGATGACATTGAAAAGCTGGTCAAGGGCAAGTTGGCGCCCGTGCAGCGCGAGAAGTTCCTGGGCTATGCGCAGATTTTGCAGGTTTTCGAAGTCAAGCGCATCGGCAAGGTTGCCGGCTGCCGTATCACGGAAGGCCAGGTCAAGCGCGGTGCCGGGGTGCGGTTGCTGCGCGATGGCGTTGTGATCCATCAGGGCGAATTGTCCACGCTGCGGCGCTTCAAGGATGATGTGCGCGAAGTGGGCAATGGCCTGGAATGCGGCATGTCCTTTGCCAATTACGATGATATCCGCGTTGGCGATCAGATCGAATGCTATGAGACGGAAACGGTAGCGGGCTGATCAGAAGCCCGAAGCCGTACCGCCTTTCTGGCAAGCCTGGACCGTAAGGCCCAGGCAGGGAAATCATTCATGAGCAAGCATCAGCATCAAGGCCGGGCGGAATGCCCTTCCCAGCGGCAATTGCGCGTGGCGGAAGAAGTGCGCCATGCGCTTTCCGCCGTCTTCGCGCGTGAGGAATTCCGCGATCCCGCCTTGTTGGGTG
>JAPLOJ010000383.1 GCA_026400795.1 Alphaproteobacteria bacterium | reverse complement strand
TTGTAGAGCCGCCGATTCGCGTATTTCTTGACAACAATCGGGGGCAGCGCCTTCTGCTCACCGGCTTGGGGGGATTGACGACCCGACATGCTACCTTGCCTCAGCCTATTTGGTTACAGAAACGTCCTAGCATGGTTCATGCCGCAATGCGAAAGCCTGTTGCGGCACGGAAACACGCCTTTGGGGTCGTATCCGGCGGGGGCTGATGCCGCTATAACCTTGCCCCATGGCTGGCCCCGAGGATATCGAAAAGCTTGCGGAAGACTGGATCGCGCTGTGGCAGAGCGAGGTAGCCGGGCTCGCCGCCGATCCGGAATTGGTAGAAAAATGGGCGGCTTTTGCCTCGCTTGGGGCGGCCTGGTTCAGGGCTGCGGCCCAATTCTCCAAGCCTTTTACCCCCGGCGCGGCGGCCCAGCATGACAGCACCGTTCCGCCGTCGCGGCCCGCGCCCTCTGCCGCTCCATCTGGGGCTGGCGGGGATCCGGGCCATGGCGGCAGCGGGGATGCTGCCCGGGATGCCATGGCCGAACGCATCGCCACCCTTGAGCGCCGCCTGGCCGATCTCGAAAGTGGGGCAGGCGGAGGCAGCGCGCATCAGCGCCGCCCTCGCCAGCGCCGGCCACGCACCTGAGGCGTTTCGCGGCGCGGTTCTAAACAGGCTGCTGCGGGCGGATCGCGCGCTTGTGGCCGGGTTGGCTGCCTATCGCCGCCATCCCTTTGAACGTCAGGCCCCGCCGGTGCCGGCCATTTGGGCTGAGGAAGACAGCAAATTACTCGATTACGGCGGGCAGGGGCCGACGGTGGTCTTTGTGCCTTCCCTCGTGAACCGGGCCTATGTGCTTGATTTGATGCCGGAAGCTTCCCTGCTGCGTTGGCTGCCGGGGCAGGGGTTCCGCACCTTATTGCTGGATTGGGGCTGGCCGGGAGAGGCCGAACGGCACTTCACCCTGACCGATTACATCGCCGGGCGGCTGGAACGGGCGCTGATGGCCGCCCCCGGCCCCGTGATTCTGGCCGGCTATTGCATGGGGGGCTTGCTTGGGCTGGCCCTTGCTTTGCGTAGGCCGGATTTGGTGCGCGGCCTGGCGCTACTGGCGACCCCTTGGGATTTCCATGCCGGGCCGGATGGCGAGGCAAGGGCCCGCGCTGCGGCTGCCGCCCTGCCGGGGCTGGAAACGCTGATGGAACCAACCGGCGCTCTGCCCGTGGATGTGCTGCAAACACTGTTCGCCAGCCTTGATCCCTTTGGCATTGCTGAGAAATTCCGCGCTTTTGGCCGGCTTGACCAGGCATCCGCTGCCGCCCGGCGCTTTGTGGCGCTGGAGGATTGGCTGAATGACGGCGTGCCCTTGGCCGCCCCTGTGGCGCGGCAATGTATTGGCGGCTGGTATGGGCGGAATGAACCGGCGGGGCTTGCCTGGCGCGTGGCGGGGCAGGTGGTGGACCCGGCCCTTTGGCAGGGCCCGGCATTTGCCGCCATTCCGCATCGGGACCGCATTGTTCCCCCGGCCTCTGCCCTTGCGCTTACCGGCCGCTTGCGTCAGGTCAAGCTGCATATGGCGCCGGCAGGGCATATCGGCATGGTTGCCGGCATTGCTGCCGAGGCCGCGCTATGGAAGCCTCTGCGCGACTGGTTGCGCGGTTTGTGATACGAAGCCGCAAATGACCCATTCTTGAGGAAGGATATCAGCCCCCATGACCGAAATCGTCATCGCCTCCGCCGCCCGCACCCCGGTTGGCGCCTTCAACGGGGCTTTCGCCTCATTATCCGCGCATGCGCTGGGCACGGTTGCCATCAAGGCCGCCATGGAACGCGCCCGCATTGAAGGTGCGGAAGTGGACGAAGTGATCCTGGGCCAGATCCTGGCCGCCGGTGCGGGGCAGAACCCGGCGCGCCAGGCTTCGGTGAATGCCGGCATTCCGGTGGAACACACCGCCTTTGGCATCAATCAGCTTTGCGGTTCGGGCCTGCGCGCCGTGGCACTCGCAGCGCAGCAGATTGCAACCGGCGATGC
The DNA here is from genome assembly GCA_026400795.1 of Alphaproteobacteria bacterium. Taxonomy (GTDB): domain Bacteria; phylum Pseudomonadota; class Alphaproteobacteria; order Acetobacterales; family Acetobacteraceae; genus Neoroseomonas. Next base: position 1,154 of record JAPLOJ010000383.1, on the reverse strand, counting down.
GCGCATTGTCATCGCGGGCGGGCAGGAAAGCATGACCCAGGCGCCGCATGCGCAGCAGCTGCGCGCCGGGCAGAAGATGGGCGACCTGGCTTTGGTGGATACCATGCTGCGCGATGGGCTGATGGATGCCTTCCATGGTTATCATATGGGCAATACGGCGGAGAATGTTGCCCGCGCCTTCCAGATCACGCGCGATGAACAGGATCAATTCGCCTATAATTCGCAGCGCAAGGCTGGTGAGGCCATGGCGGCGGGCCGTTTCGCAGATGAAATCACGCCGGTCACGGTGAAGGGCCGCAAGGGCGATGTGGTGGTTTCCAGCGATGAATATCCGAAGCCGGATACGACGATGGAAATCCTGGGTAAGCTGCGCCCGGCCTTTGCCAAGGATGGGTCTGTCACCGCCGGCAATGCTTCCGGCATCAATGATGGCGCCGCCGCGGTGGTGGTGATGACGGCTGCGGAAGCCGCCAAGCGCGGCATCACGCCGCTGGCGCGCATTGTATCCTGGGCGACGGCGGGCGTTGATCCTTCCATCATGGGCACGGGCCCCATCCCGGCATCGCGCAAGGCCCTCGCCAAGGCAGGTTGGAAGATTGATGATCTGGACTTGATTGAAGCGAATGAGGCCTTCGCCGCGCAGGCCATTGCCGTGAACAAGGATCTTGGCTGGGATACCAGCAAGGTGAATGTGAATGGCGGCGCGATTGCGATTGGCCACCCGATTGGCGCTTCCGGTGCGCGCGTGCTGACCACCTTGTTGTTCGAGATGCAAAAGCGCGGTGCTAAGAAAGCGCTGGCGACGCTTTGCATCGGCGGCGGCATGGGTGTTGCCATGTGCCTGGAGCGGTAAGTTTTAGTTGCGGCGTCTGACGCCAAACGAAAAGGGCTCGCCGGCGTGATCCGGCGAGCCCTTCTTTTTTAGGCTGATCAGAACTTCGCGACGGCTTCGGCAATCGCGCGCCCCACATCCACCGTGCCGGCCTGCCCGCCCATATCGCGCGTGCGCGGGCCGCCTTCCGCCAGCAGCTTTTCAATCACCGCCAGGATCGCATCGGCGGCCTGTTTTTCGCCGAGATGTTCCAGCATGATCGCAGCCGACCAGATCTGCCCGATCTGGTTGCAGATGAATTTGCCCGCAATATCCGGCGCGC
>JAPLOJ010000328.1 GCA_026400795.1 Alphaproteobacteria bacterium | reverse complement strand
TGCGGCGCAGGGCATCGGCTGGGCGCTGAACGAAGAATACATCTACAACGCCAAGGGCCAGGTGGATAATCCCGCCTTCCTTGATTACCGCATGCCGGTGTGCTCGGACCTGCCGATGCTGGATGCGGTGATGCTGGAAATCCCCAATCCGAAGCACCCGCAAGGCGTGCGCGGCGTTGGTGAAGTGCCGCTGGTGCCGCCGCTGGGCGCAATTTCCAACGCTATGTATCGCGCGACGCATAAGCGCTTCTACGCGCTTCCCATGTCGCCGCCGCGCGTTCTGGAAAAGCTGGATCAGGCGGCCGAATAAACCGCCTTTCGACACTGGTTATCAGGCCCGGAGGCTTCGGCTTCCGGGCCTTGCTTTTTGTGAGATGATCAACAGGAGAAGACCATGATCGACACGAAACTCGGCACCGGGGCCGAAGCCTCACCTGGGCAGCACATCACGGTGCATTACACGGGCTGGCTGTTTGATGCCGCGGCACCTGAGAACAAGGGCCGCAAATTCGACAGTTCGCGCGACCGTGCCGAGCCCTTTTCATTCATGCTTGGTGCCGGCCATGTGATTGGCGGCTGGGATCAGGGCTTTGCCGGCATGAAGGTGGGCGGGCAGCGCACGCTGATCATCCCGCCGGAGCTTGGCTATGGCGCGCGCGGCGCAGGTGGCGTCATTCCGCCCAATGCGACGTTGCTCTTTGAAGTTGAATTGCTCGGCGTCGGCTGAAACTACGCCAGCCGCCCTGCGGCACCCCGAGAAGCCTGAGACCTGACGCATGACCCGCCCGCCAAAGCAGCGCGCCGATCTGTTGTTGGTGGCGCTTGGGCTGGCTGAAAGCCGCGCCCGGGCGCAGGCGCTGATTCTGGCCGGTAAGGTGTTCAGCGATACCAAGCGGGTGGAGAAGGCGGGCGATCTGCTGGCCGATGGCGCGCCGATTGAAGTGCGTGGTCAGGACCACCCCTGGGTTTCGCGCGGAGGGCTCAAGCTTGCGCATGCACTTGCGCATTTCGGGCTGAACCCGGAAGGGCGGGTTTGCCTTGACCTTGGTGCCTCCACCGGGGGCTTTACCGATGTGCTGCTGCAGCACGGTGCGGCCAAGGTTTATGCGGTGGATGTCGGACATGGCCAATTGGCCTGGAAGCTGCGCCAGGATCCGCGCGTGGTGGTACTGGAGAAAACCAATGCGCGTTATCTTGACGCCGGCGCCATCCCGGAGCCGATCGGCGCCCTGGTCTGCGATGCGTCCTTTATTGGCTTACGAACCATCCTACCCGCCTCCTTGGCGCTTTGCGCGCCGGGCGCCTTCACGGTGGCATTGATAAAACCGCAATTCGAAGCGGGGCCAGGCCAAGTCGGCAAGGGCGGCGTGGTGCGCGACCCTGCGCTTCATCGCAGCATCTGCGCCATGATCGCAGATTGGTGGGCGGCGCTGCCCGGCTGGCAGGTGATCGGCATCACCGAAAGCCCCATCACGGGGCCGGAGGGGAATAAGGAATTCCTGATCGCCGCGCTCCGCGAATGACCCGGCAGGGCTTGCGCAAGCCGCCCATCCCGCCTATCCGCCCCCTTCCTTTTCCAGACATTCAGGGGTTTGCCATCATGGCCATCGAACACACCTTCAGCATCATCAAGCCGGACGCCACGCGCCGGAACCTGACCGGCAAAATCAATGCGGTGTTCGAAGAAGCGGGGCTGCGCATTGTGGCGCAAAAGCGCATTCATATGTCCCCGGCGCAGGCCGAAAGCTTCTATGGCGTGCATCGTGAACGCCCCTTCTTCAAGGATTTGGTGTCCTTCATGATCTCCGGCCCCGTTGTGGTGCAGGTGCTGGAAGGCGAGAACGCGGTCGCCCGCAACCGCGAATTGATGGGTGCGACCAACCCCGCCAATGCCGCCCCCGGCACCATCCGCAAGCTTTTTGCCGAAAACATTGAAGCGAATTCGGTCCATGGGTCCGATAGCGCCGAAAACGCCGCCATCGAAATCGCCTATTTCTTCGCTGGTAGCGAAATCGTCGGCTGAGCTGCTTTCACTTCCCACGCGGCTGGTAACCAGCCCGTAAGCAGTTCCGGTGTTTAATGCGCCCTCAGGTGATTGAGGGCGCAGGCATGAGCGACGGTTTTGGCAGTCAGGGGGATCGGGCGGCGGCGGGGCTGGAGCTTGCCCATTCGCCGGCGGAACTCCGCCAGGGCATCGCTGAGGCTTTGGCCAATAACGGGGCCGGCCTCAGGCTTGATCTACAGCCCGTCTGCAGCGCCAATGGCCTGGAAACCGTGGGCTATGAGGCGCTGCTGCGCTGGGTGCACCCCGATCTTGGCCCCATCCTGGCCATGGAAACGGTCAATGCCGCGACTCAGGCGGGCATGGCGGCCGCGCTGGATGCCTGGGTTTTCAAAGAGGCCTGCCGGATCAGGGCGCGCTGGCCGCGTTCCGCCCCCTATGTATCGGTGAATATCACCGCCGAGGCATTCCTGCGCGGCGATGGCACCGCTTTGATGCGTCGTGCGCCTTATGATGCGGACACAGACCCCCGCGGCGTGGCGGTGGAAATGCCGGCCAATGCGGTCTCCCTCTGGCATGATGCGGCGGCCAATCTGGCGGCCGGGCTGCGCGGGCTTGGCGTTGTCGCGGCGCTGGATGATTTTGGTGTGGCACGCGGCACCATCCTGGCCTTGCGGGCGATTCCCTTCCCCATGGTGAAGCTGCACCCCAGCCTTTGTGCCGGGCTGGATGGGGAATCCCTCTCGGCACGGCGGGCGCTGGCGCTCACCACCGGCCAGGTGGAAACCGCCCATGCGCTGGGCACGATTGTGGTGGCGAAAAGCGTGGAGACGCGCCATGCAGGGCTGGCTGCTGGGGCGGCCCGGCAAGGTGCCAAACCTCAGCGAATAAGCTGCGCATCCTTCAGCGGGCAGGCACAAAAAAGGGCGGTCCAGACCGCCCTTTTTATTGCAAGCAATCCTCCGGCGTCAGACCAGGAAAATCGCCATCAGCACCAGCACCAGCACGGTGGCGCCGGTGCCCCAGGTGACGAAGCGCGTGAAGCCTTCCCAGCCGCCACGGCGATCCGCGAGGATATCGGCAGAGGTCACTTCGACAAAATCATAATGTTCTTTCTCAGCCATGGCTTTCCCCAGATCTCGGCATTTGTACTATTGTGTAGAAAGCAAAGCGGCGCGGGGCAAGGGGTTAAGCAGCGAATCCGGCGCATATTCCGCGGCAGTGATCACCGCACGCCCCGCTTCCAGCCGCACACGCCCCGCCGCCAGCCAGGAAAGCGCTGCGGGGTAGAGCTTATGCTCCTCCGCCAGCACCCGCGCAGCCAGGCTTGCTTCCGTGTCATTGGGCAAAACCGGCACGGCGGCCTGGGCGATGATGGGGCCCTCATCCACCCCCGCGGTCACCAAATGCACGGTGCAGCCATGCAGCCGGACGCCGGCTGCCAAGGCGCGCGCATGGGTATCCAGCCCCGGAAAGGCCGGCAGCAGGGACGGGTGGACATTGATCAGCCGCCCTTCCCAGCGGCGCACGAAATCAGCCGTCAGCACGCGCATGAACCCGGCCAAGGCAATGATTTCAACGCCGTGCTTGGCTAATTCCGCTTCCATGGCGGCTTCAAACCCCGCCCGGTCAGCCTTGAAGGCGCGGCTTTCCACCACGGCGGTGGGCACCCCCCGCGCCGCCGCACTCCCAAGCCCCGCCGCATCGGCGCGGTTGGACAGCACGAGCACAGGTTCCGCCGGGTAATCCGGCCCGGCCGCCGCCAGAATCGCCGCCATATTGGACCCGCGCCCGGAAATCAGCAGGGCGAGTCGCGCCCGCTTCATGCGCGCGGCCAGGCCTGGGGCAGGTTTTGGATGCGAATCCCGGCCGACCCGCTGGAGGCTTCCAATTGGCCGATGCGGAAGGGCGCCTCCCCCGCTTCCGTCAGCATGCGCGCGGCGGCTTCCGCCCCTGCTTCCGGCACCGCCAGCACCATGCCAAGCCCGCAATTGAAGACGCGGAGCATCTCGTCAGCGCTGACATTCCCTGCCTCTGCCAGGAAGGCGAAAACCGGCGGCACGGGCCAGCTTCCGGCCTCCAGCACCGCCGTCACGCCCGCCGGTAGCACGCGCGGCAGATTGCCCGGCAGGCCGCCACCCGTGATATGCGCCGCCGCATGCAGCAGGCCCGCGCGATGCAAGGCAAGCAGCGGCTTCACATAAATGCGGGTTGGCACCAGCAGGGCCTCGCCTAGCTTTTTCCCAGGCGCGAAGGGCGCGGCATCGGCAAGGGTCAGGCCGCGCGCGGCCAGAATCCGCCGCACCAGGGAAAACCCGTTGGAATGAACGCCGGAAGACCCAAGGCCGATCAGCACATCCCCCGCTGTGACGGGGCGCGGCAAAAGCTGGCCACGTTCGGCGGCGCCCACGGAAAACCCGGCCAAATCGTAATCATCTGCCGCATACATCCCCGGCATCTCAGCGGTTTCGCCCCCCACCAGGGCGCAGCCGGCCTGGCGACAGCCTTCCGCAATGCCCGCAATCACCGCCCGCGCCTGATCAAGCTGGAGCTTCCCGGTCGCGAAATAATCCAGGAAAAACAGGGGCTCAGCGCCCTGCACCACCAGATCATTCACACACATGGCGACCAGATCTATGCCGACCGTATCGTGAATGCCCGCTTCAATCGCCACACGCAGCTTGGTGCCAACACCATCGGTGGACGAAACCAGCACCGGGTCCTTAAAGCCGGCCGCCTTCGGGTCAAACAGGGCGCCGAAGCCCCCCAGGCCCCCCATCACGCCAGACCGGTTCGTGGCGCGCGCCAGGGGCTTGATGGCCTCAACCAGGGCGTCGCCGGCCTCAATATCCACGCCCGCATCGCGGTAGGTGAGGCTTTGGGAATTGGAACTGGTCAGGGCGACCTCCGATTTGATACAGTGAGCGTCGTAATAGCGTCGCGAAGAGTAAAGGGAAGGCTATGATGACAAAAAGCCACGCCTGGCGGATGGCCGGAAGGAAACATGTGGCGGCGGCTTTCGCAAGCTTCTGGCTGAGCTTGGCCGCATTGCCAGCCATTGCGCAGTTCAGCGACATGGGCGCGCTGACGCAGCGCGGCGTGCCGGCGCAAGCAACGGCGGAGAATGGTGTGGTGGCGCAGGAACGTGCCTTCGCTGCCGGGCGCCGCACCGCCTGGGATCGCATTCAGGGCATGGTCAATGCGCCGCGCCGCCCAACCGATGCCGAACTTGATCGCATGGTGCGTTCCATTGTGATCGAACAGGAAACCACCGGCCCGCAGCGTTATACTGGCCGGATGACCATCCAATTCGATGCCGATGCTGTGCAAAGTTTTGCCGAGGGCGCTGAAGTGCGCGCCGCGACTCTGCCATCCGGCATAGCTTCGGAAGCGTCAGCCCATGTCACGCCACCCACACCGGTATTGGCGTCTCTGGAAGCCACGGCGCGTTATGGGTCGTTCAATGAATGGCTGGAAATCCGCCGCCGCGTGGTTGCAGCGGGCGCCAAGCTTGATGTCATGGCCATCACCACGGACCGCGCGCATCTGAACCTTGGGTTGCGCGTGCCGGTTGGCATTGCGCCCGAAACCTTCGGTCAGCATGGCTTGCAGCTTACACCAGGGACCGGCGCGCAAAATGATCAATGGCGGCTTGGCCTTGCCGGACGGTCCTGATCTTCGTCGCTTGCCGAATGCCCCGCCCAATCTGGCGGGGGCAGGGCTTTTCACCCTGCCGAACCTGATCACGCTCGCGCGGCTTTGTGCCGTGCCGGCGGCGGTTTGGCTGATGTTGCAGCACCGGCTTGATCTTGCCTTTCTGGTCTTTATCGGCGCGGGGATTTCGGATGCGCTGGATGGCTGGATTGCGCGGGCCTGGAATGCGCGATCCCAACTTGGTGCCGTGCTTGATCCCATCGCGGATAAGGCTTTGCTGGTTTCGGTTTATGTGACGCTGGCCGCCATTGGCGTGCTGCCCGATTGGCTTGCGATTTTGGTGGTGTTTCGAGATTTGCTGATTGTGGGCGGAGTCTTGGTGCTTTGGGCGGTTGGCCTGCCGCCGCGCATAAAACCGATTTTCATTTCCAAGGCGAATACGGCAGCGCAGATTCTGCTGGCAGCGCTGGTGCTGCTGCTGTCGGGTTTCAGCTTCAGCGCGCCCATATTGCTGGAGGTGATGATCTGGCTTGTGGCGGCGACAACCTTCGCCTCAGGTGCCGCTTACGTTGCGCAGGCAGCGCGGCGTACCGCCGGCTGGAATGCATGACAGATCAGCGCCCACCCGTGGCCGCACGGCCGGCCAACATGCCACCTTCGGCGCCGCGCACTGCCACGCGCGGGCAACGTTGGGGGCTGTTTCTTGGTTTTGGTATCGCGCTGCTTTTCTGTCTTTGGTTGTTCCAGGGTATTTTGACGCCCTTCGTGCTGGCCGCGACCATTGCGTATTTTCTTGACCCCTTGGCGACGCGCTTGGCGCGGCTTGGCCTGCCGCGCGGCATTGGTGCCTTTCTGCTGATAACGCTGCTTGCCGCCATTACGCTTGTGGCGCTGCTGCTGCTTTATCCGCTGATCCTGGCGCAGCTTGGCGTGCTGGTGCAGCGCCTGCCAGCCTATGTCGCTGGGGTTGGTCAGGCCTTGCGTGATTTGTTGACCAGGCTGGAAGACGCGCTGGGCCCAGACATGCTGGATCAGCGCTTGCGTGAATTGGCGATCAACCAGGCGGCGTCCATGCTGTCTTGGCTCGGCGGCGCGGCCACACGGCTGATTGGCGGCGGCTTTGCGCTATTCAGCGTTTTCACCTTTGTGGTGGTGACACCAGTTGTCGCGTTTTATCTGCTGCGAGATTGGCCCGCCATGCTGACGCGCATTGAAAGCTGGCTGCCGCGGCGCAGTGCAAATGTATTCCGGCAAATCGCGCGCGATACGGACCGCGTTCTTTCCGCCTGGCTGCGCGGGCAATTGCTGTGTTGCCTCGGGCTTGGGATTTTCTACGCCTTCGCTTTGCATTTGGCGGGGCTGGAGCTTGGCATCACCATCGGGATCATGTCGGGCTTCCTGACCTTCATTCCTTATGTCGGTTCCATGACGGGTTTCGCGACCGCCGTGCTACTTGCCATCGGGCAATTCGGATCCTGGCAGGAAGTGCTGGTGATTGTAGCGATTTTCGTGATTGGCCAAGGGATCGAAGGCTACATCATCTATCCCTATCTGCTCGGCAATCGGGTGGAGTTGCACGCGGTTTGGGTGATTTTCGCGCTATTCGCCGGCGGTGTCGCTTTTGGTTTTCTGGGCGTGCTGCTGGCGGTGCCCATGGCGGCGGCGATTGGTGTGGTGACGCGCTATTGGCTGCGCCGCTATCTGGAAAGCCCACTTTATCTTGATCCGCCGCGGACCGGACAATGATCCGCCAATTGGCCCTGCCGCTGCCCATCGCGGCGTCCTTCGATGCGCGCGATGTGATTGCCGATGCCAGCAACGAAGCCGCGCAGAGCTGGTTGGCAAAGCCTGATGCCTGGCCGCTTGGCAGGCTCGCGCTATTTGGTGAAGCCGGCTTGGGCAAGACGCATCTGGCGCGCGCTGCTGCCGCGCGTTTTGGTTGGCGCTGGCTGGATGGCATGGGCTTGCGCGGCCTGCCTGCCCCCGCGCCCCAGGGCAATGTCATTGATGATGCGGATTGCGTGGCGGATGAGGCCGCGCTTTTGCATCTGATCAATCTTTGCGCCGAACGAGGCGAGAGCCTGCTGCTGATCGGGCGGGAAGCACCTGCGCGTTGGCCAGTGCGCCTACCTGATCTGGCCAGCCGTTTGCGCGCGACGCAAGCTGTTGGCATCGGCCCGGCATCGGATGCGCTGCTGCGCGCCTTGCTCAGTAAATTCTTCGCCGATCGGCAATTGCGGGTCGAGCCAGATGTGCAGGCCTGGCTGCTCACGCGCTTGCCACGCTCACGCGCCCATTGGCGCGGCTGGCCCTTGATGGCTGGCTGGCAGAACAGGGTGTTTGTGAAGATTCCGAGACTGAGCGGCGCCCGCCCTCGCCTTCCCTGGCCCCTCTGCTATAGGCTCAATCCATGAGCGACATCATGCCCGATATCGGAGCCTTCCCGCTGGCGGAAAGCCCAGCGCGCTTCAGCAATCGGGAGCTTTCGTGGCTTGCCTTCAATCAGCGTGTGCTGGAAGAAGCGGGGAATGCGCGCCATCCCCTGCTGGAACGGCTGCGCTTTGTGGCGATTTCGGCAAACAACTTAGATGAATTCTATTCCGTGCGCGTGGCGGGCCTGGTGGGGCAGGATCGCGCCAGCGTGGTCTCGCCATCCCCCGATGGGCTGACGCCAGCGCAACAGCTTGCCGCCATTCATGAACGCGCACGCGCGCTGATTGATGGCCAGCAGGAATCCTGGCGGGACTTGCGCGCCAGGCTGCGCGAAGCACATCTGATGCTGGTGGATCGGCCAGATTTGACCGAAGCCGATAAGGAATGGCTGGGCGAATGGTTCATGGACCGGGTCTTCCCGGTGCTCACCCCCCTTGCCGTTGACCCCGCGCATCCCTTTCCCTTCATCGCCAATCTTGCACTTTGCATGGTTTTCAAGCTGGTGCGCGAAGAAGATGGCGGCACCATGCGGGCACTGCTGCCATTGCCACCGCAGGTGGAACGCTTCATCCGCCTGCCATCGCGCCGCGGTGCCGGGGCGATGCGCTTTGTGCTGCTGGAAGATGTGATCCTGCTTTTCCTTGATCGGCTTTTCCCCGGCTTCATCATGGCGGAAAGCGGCCTGTTCCGCCTGATCCGTGACACGGATGTGGAATTCGAAGAAGAAGCCGAAGACCTTGTCCGTTCCTATGAAAGCGCCTTGAAGCGCCGCCGGCGCGGGCGCGCCATCCGGCTTTCCGTGACTGCCAATACGCCCCCCGATATCCTGGATTTTGTCGCCGAGGAATTGGATGCGCCGCGGTCAGAAGTGTTCGTGGTGGATGGTTTGCTTGGGCTTTCTGATCTGACGCAATTGATCGTGGATGACCGGCCCGATCTGCTGTTCACGCCCTATACGCCGCGCTTTCCCGAACGCATCCTGGATTTCGGTGGCGATTGCTTTGCCGCCATTCGCGCCAAGGATATTGTGGTGCATCACCCTTACGAATCCTTCGATGTGGTGGTGCAATTCCTGCGGCAGGCCGCGCGTGATCCGAATGTGATCGCGATCAAGCAGACGCTGTATCGCACCACGCGCGACAGCCCAATTGCCAAGGCGCTGATCGAAGCGGCCGAGGCCGGCAAAAGCGTGACCGGCATTGTGGAGCTGAAGGCGCGTTTTGATGAAGAACGCAACATCGCCTTGGCGCGCGAATTGGAAGCCGCTGGCGTGCAGACGGTGTATGGTTTTGTGGAATTGAAAACCCACGCCAAGGTAAGCTTGGTGGTGCGGCGCGAAGGGCAGGCTTTGCGGTCCTATGCGCATTTCGGCACGGGCAATTACCACCCAGTCACCGCGCGCATCTATACTGATCTTTCCTATTTCACCGCCGATCCGGCGCTGACGCGCGATGCCGCCAAACTGTTCAATTACATGACCGGCTATGCACGGCCGGAGACGATGGAAAAGCTGGCCTTCTCACCTCTCACGACGCGCCCAACCTTGCTCGCTCTGATCCGTCAGGAAATTGCCTTCGCCAAGGAAGGCAAGCCGGCGGCGATTTGGATCAAGATGAATTCGCTGGTGGATGAAACGCTGATTGATGCGCTGTATGAGGCTTCAAAGGCCGGCGTGAAGGTGGATGCGATTGTGCGCGGCATTTGCTGCCTGCGCCCGGGCGTGCCGGGGCTTTCGGATAATATTCGCGTCAAATCCATCGTTGGCCGCTTTCTGGAACATTCGCGCATTTACGTATTCGGCAATGGGCATCGGCTGCCATCGCGCCGCGCCAAGATTTATATCTCCTCCGCCGATTGGATGGCGCGCAATATGGATTGGCGCGTGGAAACCATGGTGCCGGTAGAAAACGCCACCGTGCATGCGCAAGTGCTGGATCAGATCATGGTGATCAATCTGAAGGACACGCTGCAAAGCTGGCAGCTTGGCCCGGATGGGCATTGGGCGCGGATCGTCGCCCCGGAAAATGGCGTCTCAGCGCATGAGTATTTCATGACCAACCCATCGCTTTCCGGGCGCGGCAGTGCGCTGGCCCGTGCGCCGCGCCGCCAGCGGCAGGATCGTGTGAAGCAGGATTGATGGATGGCGCCGATCTACGTGCGCAAGCGGGCTTTGCCAGCATGACAGTACGCTGTGGTGTGGTGGATTTAGGTTCCAATTCCGTGCGCCTGGTTGTCTTTGAAGGGCGCGGGCGCAATCCCGCTGCGATCTTCAATGAAAAAGCCGTGCTGGGGCTGGGCCGCGGGCTGCATGATACGGGGCAACTCAATGCGGATGCGGTGGACCAGGCGCTGACCATTATGCAGCGCTATCATGCAGTGGCGCGCGCCATGGGCGCCGATCCGATCGAAGTTCTGGCTACCGCTGCCGTGCGTGATGCGTCCAATGGCGCCGCCTTTGTGGGGGCACTCAAAGAAAGAATGCCCGGCGTGCCGATCCATATCCTGACGGGGGATGAGGAAGCGCGGCTTTCCGCCCATGGCTTGCTGCTTGGCTTTCCCGGCGCGGATGGGCTGCTCGGCGATATCGGCGGTGGTTCCTTGGAATTGGTGGAACTCCATCAAGGTGAGCAAGGCAAAACGGGCAGCCTGCCCATTGGTACCATCCGCCTCGCGGATCGAGCGAAAGGCGATATTGGCAAGGCGCGCGCGATTGTGATGGAAGAATTGGCGCGTGTGCCCTGGGTGCATAGCGCATCCGGGCGGGATTTGTATCTGGTGGGCGGCGCCTGGCGGGCCATGGCGCGCATGCATATGGCGCAAACCGGCTATCCGCTTTCCATCGTGCATCATTACGCGCTGACGCGCGAAGAAGCGCGTGATCTTTCCGGCGTATTGATGGCCGCCACGCGGCGCACGCTGGAACGCATGCCCGGCGCGTCCAGCAAGCGTCTGGCTGATCTGCCCTTCGCCGCGCTGGTACTGCGGCGGCTACTGCGCGCCAGCGGTGCGCGCCGCGTTATCTTCAGCGCCAATGGCCTGCGCGAGGGTTGGTATGCGCGGCTGATTGATGCGGCTGAGCGCAAGCGCGACCCTCTGCTGGCCGCATCGCATGACATGTCGCTGCGTTTCGGGCGCGACCAAGCCATGCCGCCGGCGCTTTTCGCCTGGACCGCGCCGCTTTTTGAGGATGAGTCTCCGCTGGCCGTGGCGCTACGCGAAGCCGCTTGTTGGGTGAGCGATATCGGCAGCCATGATCATCCGGATTATCGCGCTGAGCACGCTTTTTTTCGTGTACTGCGTCAGCCCGGTGTCGGCTTTGACCATCACGGCCGCGCTTTCCTGGCGCTTGCCGCGGCGCTCCGGTACGAGGCGGAGGCGGAAGCGCCCTTCCTGCCCTCTGCCCGGTTGCTGTTGGATGTCGGCACGCTGCGCCGGGCAGAGATTTTGGGCGCGGCCTTCAGGCTTGCCTATACGCTTTCAGGCGGCACGCCAGTGTTGCTGGCGGGCACATCACTTGAACGCCGCGGTGGGCGGTTGGTGCTGCGGCTTGTGGAAGGCAGCGGTGTTTTCGCGGGCGAAAGCGTGCTGCGCCGGCTTGAAACCCTGGCTGCGGCACTTGGGCTTGAATCAAGCGTACAGGTGACACAGCGCGGGTGATAGTCAGCCCACAAAGATAGCCGACCGGACTTCCTAATCCGGTCGACCTATCCATGAGCCTTACGGCATCGCGACATCAATGCCCTGATAGAAGTAGTTCTGCGCACGGATTTCATCATCCGTAAGGCGCCGGCCGGCCGGGATCACGACATTGCCATCCTGGCGCGTGATCGGACCTTCAAACGGGTGCAGCGTACCGGCCGCGATAGCGTCGCGGATGCGCGTTGCCTCGCTCACTTCTTCGGGCGTCATATTGGTGAAGGGGGCCATGCGGAACATGCCTGACCCAAGCCCGCCCCAGGTATCCGTCGGGCGCCAGGTGCCGTCCAGCACTGCCTTCGCACGCTCGGCATAATAGTCGCCCCAATTGTTGACGCTGCTGGTCAAATGCGCGCGCGGTGCGAAGCGCGTCATGTCCGATGCCTGGCCGAAGCCGAAGACGCCGCGCTGTTCGGCAAGCTGTAGCGGCGCTGGGCCATCAGTGTGGCTGCAC
>JAPLOJ010000187.1 GCA_026400795.1 Alphaproteobacteria bacterium | reverse complement strand
CGCATGGGGTCATCGGCGATGGCGCTGTCGATCTCGATGCCGCGATTCATCGGGCCCGGATGCATCACGATCGCGTCGGGCTTGGCATAGGCCAGCTTGTCGCGGTCCAGGCCGAAAAAGCGGAAGAATTCGCGCGCGCTCGGCACCTGCCCGCCAGACATGCGCTCCTTCTGCAGGCGCAGCATCATCACCACCGCCGCGCCGGCCAGGCCCTTGGTCATGTCGTGAAACACCTGCACGCCCAGCCGCGTGACATCGGCCGGCAGCAGGGTGGGCGGGGCGACCAGCCGCACCTCCGCGCCCATCGCGTTCAGGCAATGGATGTTGCTGCGCGCCACGCGGCTATGCGTGATGTCGCCGCAGATCGCCACGATCAGCCCGCGTAGATCGGGCTTGTGGCGGCGGATGGTCAGCGCATCCAGCAGCGCCTGGGTTGGGTGTTCATGCGTGCCATCGCCCGCATTGATCACCGCCGCATCCACCTTTTGGCTCAGCAGCGAAGGCGCACCGGATTGCCCATGGCGCACCACCAGCAAATCGCAATGCATGGCATTCAGCGTGCTGGCGGTATCGAGCAGCGTTTCGCCCTTATTCACGCTGGATGTGCTGACCGACATATTGATGACGTCAGCCCCCAGCCGCTTGCCCGCGAGCTCAAAACTCGTGCGGGTACGGGTGCTGTCTTCAAAAAACAGATTGATCAGCGTGCGGCCCTTCAGCAGGTCTCGCTGGGTTTTGCCGCTGCGATTGAGCAGCGCATAGGATTCCGCCAGATCCAGCAAATCCGCGATATGCGGCGGCTCAAGGCCCTCAATGGCGAGGAGGTGTTTGCGGGGATAGGTCACGGCGCCTTTTTAGCCGCTGAGCGGCGGGAAAGACCAGACCCGTTCATGGCAGCTTGAGCGCGCCCTTCAGCGCCGTGGCTTTTTCATCCAGCGAAGCGCGGCCTGGGCTGCGCTGCACTTCCCGCTCGGCGCCATCCGAAAGCCGCAGCACCAGGCGCCATTCCTTTGATGTGGCGGAGAAATCCGTCTCACCGCTGCGGGTGGTGCCGACCGGGGCATCAATGGATTCCACCGCAACCCCGTTGATCGTGCCGGGCGGCAGCGTCTCAAACATGTCAAAAAACCGCCACCAGGTAGTGACGCTGCGCGTGAAGACCGCGCTGCCATCGGCGCGAATCGCAAGCGCATGGGGTGCTGGGATGAAGGACAGCCACAGGAACATCCCAAGCCCAAGGACGGGAAAGCCAAGCCCCAAAAGCCGGGGCGTGATAGCCGGCCATTCGGCCAGGAATTGCGGCAGCAGCGCGAAGCCCAGCATGGCAAAGCCAAGCCCCGCCAGCGCGCCAATGGCGTAGCGGATGCGCCCATCCAGCGCGATTTCCACCAGAATCTGATCCATGCGCCTCATCCTTTGGTTGCGTCCAACGCCGCCTGGAGCATCCACGCCGCTGCCGCCTTGTCCACTGCCGCCGCCCTTTTACCCCGGCTGAGATCGGCTTGACCCACCATCATGCGGTTCACCGCCGCCGAGGAAAGCCGTTCATCCCAAAGCGCCGCCGGCAAGCCGCTGGCGTCCGAAAGGGACCGCGCCCAATCCCGCGCTGCCTGCGCCGCCGGGCCGAAGGACCCATCCAGGCCAAGGGGCAGGCCCACAACCAAGCCCCCCACGCCTTCCTTGGCGGCAATCACCTTGATCTCGGCCGCCATGGCGGCAAGTTTCCCGCGCTTCAGGCTGCCATAGGGGCTGGCCAACATCAGCGAGACATCGCTCAGCGCCACGCCCACGGTCTTCTCCCCGGGATCAAGGCCGATCAGCCGGGAATGCCGGGGCAATGCTGCGCGCAAATCTGTCAGGTTGAAGAGTGGCATCGGGGGCCTTATGGTCCGGCGCTCTTTTTCCGGGAAGTACTGATTTCATGTCCCTCGACACCGCCACCGTCAGGCGCGTTGCGGCTTTGGCCCGCTTGCGCCTTGAAGAACAGGATGTCGCCCGCGTGCAGGGCGAACTCAACGGCATTTTGGGCTGGATTGAACAGCTCCAGGCCGTGAATACGGATGGGGTGGAGCCCATGGCCGGCGGCACCCCCGGCGGCGTGGCCGCCATGCCGATGCGCAAAGATGTGGTGACCGATGGCGGCCAGGCCGAAGCCGTGCTGGCCAATGCCCCGGATCGAGAGGGCGAATATTTCAGCGTACCGAAGGTGGTGGAATAATGCATCCGACCGATTTTACCCTCGCCGGTGCGCTTGCCGCGCTGAATGAGGGCGCGATCAGTGCCGAGGAATTGACGCGCGCCCATGTGGCCGCGGTTGAGGCGCTGAACCCGAAGCTGAATGCCTTCATCACCACCACAAGCGAAAAGGCGCTGGACGCGGCGCGCGCTTCTGATGCGCGCCGCGCGCGTGGTGATGCCGGGCCGCTTGAGGGCATTCCGCTTGCCATCAAGGATTTGTTCTGCACGGAAGGTGTGCGCACCACGGCGGGTTCGAAAATCCTGGGCAATTTCATCCCGCCTTATGAAAGCACCGTGACGGCGCAGTTGAAGCGTGATGGTGCGGTGTTTCTGGGCAAGGCCAATCTGGATGAATTCGCCATGGGGTCATCGAATTTGACCTCGGCCTATCGTGGCGTTCTGAACCCTTGGCAGCGCAAGGATGATCCAGCGGCGCGGCTGGTGCCGGGTGGGTCTTCGGGTGGTTCCGCCGCTGCTGTTGCGGCACGGATGGCGCTGGGGGCGACGGGTACGGATACGGGTGGTTCCATCCGTCAGCCGGCAGCGTTTTGCGGCATTACCGGCATCAAGCCGACCTATGGGCGCTGTTCGCGCTTCGGCATTGTGGCCTTTGCATCTTCGCTTGATCAGGCCGGCCCCTTTGCCCGCACGGTGGAAGATTGCGCCATTTTGCTGCGGTCCATGGCCGGGCATGACCCGAAGGATTCGACCAGCGCCGCGCAGCCTGTGCCGGATTTCGCCGCCGCTTGCGCGCGCAGCGTGAAGGGAATGCGCATCGGCGTGCCGCGCGAATATCGGCTGGATGGCATGCCGGCGGAGATTGAAAAGCTCTGGCGCCAGGGCCTGGATTGGCTGCGCGATGCGGGGGCGGAGATTGTGGATATCTCTCTGCCACACACGAAATATGCGCTACCCACTTATTACATCGTGGCGCCTGCCGAGGCTTCATCGAACCTCGCACGCTATGATGGCGTGCGCTTCGGCCTGCGCGTAGCCGAGAAGGATAGCGACCTGCGTGATTTGTATGAAAGCACGCGGGCCGAGGGGTTCGGTGCGGAGGTGCGTCGGCGCATCATGATCGGCACCTATGTGTTGAGTGCCGGCTATTACGATGCCTATTACCTGAAGGCGCAGAAAATCCGTGCCCTGATCGCGAGCGATTTTGACGCGGCCTGGGGCAAGGTGGATGCGATTGTGACCCCTGCCACGCCATCGGCGGCCTTTGCAGAAGGCGAAAATGCGGATGACCCGGTGAAGATGTATTTGAATGATGTCTTTACCGTCACGGCCAATCTGGCCGGCTTGCCTGGTTTGGCGCTGCCGACAGGGCTTGATCATCAGGGCCTGCCTTTGGGCTTGCAGGTGATTGGCCGTGCCTTTGATGAGGAAACGGTTTTCGCGGTGGGGGCAGCGCTGGAACGCGCGGCTGATTTCAAGGCGGTACCAGCGATGAGGGCCGGGGCATGACCTATATCGTCGAGGGGGAATCAGGCCCCTGGGAAGTGGTGATCGGGCTGGAAGTCCATGCCCAGGTCACGTCCAACGCCAAGCTGTTTTCCGGCGCGGCGACGGCATTTGGTGCGGAACCGAATGCGCAGGTTTCCT
>JAPLOJ010000097.1 GCA_026400795.1 Alphaproteobacteria bacterium | reverse complement strand
CAATATTGGCAGGCGAAGTGATCGCGCAGAAATACGTTGAAACGGGTAAAGGCAGGGCGGCGTGCGGCGGGGATAAACTCCCTGAGCGCAATCACGCTGGGCAGGCGCAGTGCCAGCGATGGCGAATGCACTTCCACATCATATTCATTCAGCACGGAAACGCGGTCCAGAAAGACAGCCTTGATAGCGTCCTGCCAGGACCAAATGGACAAAGGAAAATACGAAAGCGGACGGAAATCCGCATTCAGAACCAGCGCGGGATAGGCATGCGCCCCCGCGAAGTGACCGCCGTCTGGCAAGCCTCGCTCCTTCCAGCGAGGCGCCACATCATTCAGGGGCTCTGCCCGGCGGAAGGGCCCCAGATATAGTGGCGCCGCCGCGTAATGGCGTAGTCATGACATGCGCCGTGCCGCGCCGCAAGCTACCCAGGGAAGGTTTCACCCTGCTGTCATAGTTCCAAGGCTGCGCGCCAGAAGCGCAGTGCCGGCGGCCAACCCGGCATCATCCAGCCCATGGACCAGGTCGGGCCGTAACAGCAATTCATGCGGCACGCTTTCGGCCTGCAAAGCCCGAGCGGCCTGGCGGCTGGCCATGGCTGGCACCACCTCATCCGCTTCGCCATGCACCAGCAGAACGGGCGGGCGGGCGGTGAGTTCGGCGGCCAGGGTTTCCGGCCCCAAAAGCGCGCCGGAATAGGCCAGGATGCAGGCGGGGGCGGGCACCGCACCGCGCAGACCGGCGAAAAGCGCCACCATGGCCCCCTGGCTGAAGCCCATCAGCGCCAAGCGGTCTCCGCCAAGGCCGAGTTCCGCGAGCTTCGCCTGGGTGAAGTCGCCAAGGATAGCGGCGGCGTGGCGGAGCCCGGCTTCCATCCGCGCCGGTGTGCGGTCCATGATGTCGAACCATTGCCGGCCATAAGGGGCGCCCTGGAAAGGAAAGGGCGCATGGGGGGCGATGAACAGGGTGCGGGGCAGGGCTTCCGCCCAGACAGGCGCCAGATCAATCAGGTCAAAGCCATCGGCGCCCACGCCATGCAGGAGCAGCACGAGCGAATCAGGCTTGCCGCCCGAAGCGGGGCCGTATTGCGGGCCTTCCAATGCTGCCATCTGGGAATCTCCCCTTGCCTGAGGTGTGTACTGCCCGCTACCCGGCGGAAGCCATGGATGCAACGCCCGAAATCACCCGCTTCGCGCCAAGCCCGACGGGATTCCTGCATCTGGGCCATGCGCGCGCCGCGCTTTTCGCCTGGCGCCGCGCACGCGCAACCGGCGGGCGGTTTTTACTGCGGATCGAGGATATAGATACCACGCGCTGCCGCCCGGAATATGAAGCAGCACTTTTGGAAGATTTGCACTGGCTGGGTTTGGATTGGGATGAAGCCCCACGCCGCCAATCCGCGCATTTCGCTGAATATCGCGCAGCGCTGGATGGGCTGGCATCGCGCGGCATGACCTATCCCTGCTTTTGCACCCGCGCCGATATCGCGCGCGAAGTGTCCGCCGCCGGTGCCGCGCCGCAAGGCCCGGATGGGCCGCTTTATCCGGGGATTTGCCGCGATTTGCCGGAGGCGGAGGCCGCGCACCGCATCACCGCCGGGCAGCCCTATGCGCTGCGCTTGCACATGACGCGCGCTTGTGAGGCCGTGCCCGGGCCATTGCAGGCGCATGAGGAAAATGAGGGCTGGCATACATGCCGGCCAGAGGTTTTTGGCGATGTGGTCTTGGGGCGGAAGGATGTGCCGGCATCCTATCATCTCTGCGTCACCCATGATGATGCGCTGCAAGGCGTCACGCTGGTGACGCGCGGTGATGATCTGAAGCCGGCGACTGATTTGCATCGGCTGATCCAGGCGCTGATGGGCTGGCCCGCGCCGCGCTATGCGCATCATGCGCTGATGCACGACGCGACAGGGCGAAGGCTTGCGAAACGCGATGGCGCGGAAAGCTTGCGGGCGTTGCGGGAGAAGGGGCTGAGCCCTGCTGAGGTGCGGGCGATGGCGGAGGCGGTGTGAAGCCTGCCTACCCCGGCTCCCCCATCGCCGGCGTGCCGCCGCATTTCTGCATCAGCGCGAAAACTTCCTGCACGGCGGCTTCAATCGCCGCCAGATCGGTACCCTTCGCCACAACGGCCACACCGCCACCGCCGCCCTGGCGGTAATAGGGGTAGGAACCAAGGTCCAAATCAGCATAGCTTTGCTGAATGGCGGAAAGCCCTTCCGCGATGGCGCCTTCCACCACGCCATGCGCATGCACGCTACGCGAGAGAATGGGCGGGCCACCTTGCAGGCGCGGCGCAAGCGCTTCGAACATGGATTGCATGATGCGCGGCACGCCCGCCATCACATGTACATTGCCGATCGTATAGCCCGGCGCGATGGAAACCGAATTCTCGATCAAAATCGCACCGCGCGGCATGGTCGCCATGCGTTGCCGCGCTGCGTTGAAATCACCGGGCGGGTTCTGGCGCGCGTAATAGGATTCCAGCGCATGCCAGGCTTCCGGCTGCGGTTCCCACGGCACGCCAAAGGCGCGCGCGATGCATTCGCTGGTGATGTCATCATGGGTCGGGCCAATGCCGCCGGTGGTGAAGACATGATCGAATTTCGCGCGCACTTCGTTCACCGTATTGATGATTACTTCCGGCACATCGGGGATCACGCGCACTTCCTTCATGGGAATGCCGATCTCACCAAGCCGTGTCGCCAGGAATTGCAGATTGGCATCCCGGGTGCGGCCTGAAAGCACCTCATTGCCGATGATCAGCAGGCAGGCGGTTGGGTTCGGCATGGGTCTCTCCTGGATATGCGAGGTAAGCTCAAAGGAAATCGCGCAGCATGGCAACCAGGGGGATATCGGCGGGCGGCATGGCGTAATCGCCAAGCCGTGCCGGGCGCACCCAGGCGAGTGCTTGGCCTTCCATCGCCGTCACCTGGCCCCGCCAACGCCGACACAGATAAAGCGGCATCAGCAGATGGAATTTCTCATAGGTGTGGGACGCAAAGGTGAAGGGGCCAAGGCAGGCGGCGCTGACATCAATACCCAATTCTTCGCGCAATTCGCGGATCAGCGCTTCTTCCGGCGTTTCACCCGGCGCCACCTT
>JAPLOJ010000449.1 GCA_026400795.1 Alphaproteobacteria bacterium | reverse complement strand
CGGCGCTGCCCTTGCCGCAGAGCACGCCCTTATTCACCGGATGATCGGGATTGCCTTCAATATAGCGGACCCGGCCATCCTTCAGATGCACGCGAATCCCACAACGGCAGGCGCACATATAGCAGGTGGTGGTCTTCACCGTGTCGCCGATCGGTGCCGAATAGGCGATCCGATCCGTTGTGCTGCCGTCTGGCATACGCCGATCCTCCACTTTTCAGGTGAAGAGTAGCGCATGGCGGGGTGGCCCTGCAAAGGGGGCTGACTGCTTTGACGGAGCCCTGCCGCGGCCTTAGCGTCCCGCGCAGCAAGCGGAGACTAGCCATGAAACTGCCAACCCATGGGCGCTACCAGCATAGCGCCATCCCCCAGCGCCCAACCTATGAATGGCCCAATGGGGCGCGGCTGGCGGTGGTGCTGTGCAATAACATTGAAGCCTTCGCTTTCCGCGCCGGGCTTGGCAGTGACAGCACCGGCGCCGCCGCGCCGCAATCCCAGCGCAATTACGCTTGGCGGGATTACGGCAATCGTGTGGGCCTTTGGAACATGCTGGCCATGTTCGATGAATACGGTCTGCCCGCTGCGCATAATGTGAATGGGCTGGTCTTGGATACCTGCCCGGAGATTGCGCCGGCGCTCATGAAGCGCGGCGATGAGTTTATCGGCCATGGCCGCACCAATGCCGAACGCCAGGACATCCTGTTCGAAGATGATGAACGCCGGCTGATTGCCGAAAGCCGAGAGGCGATCATCCGCCATACTGGCAAGGCGCCGGATGGCTGGCTTGGCCCTTACATTACGCAATCCGCGACAACTCTCGATCTGCTGAAGGAAGAAGGTTTTGGCTATGTCATGGATTGGCCGGCGGATGACCAGCCTTTCTGGATGACAACACGCGCCGGGCCGATGCTTTCCGTGCCCTATTCGGTCGAAGTGAATGACAGCCCTGTTGCTATTTTCCGCCAGCAAGCGGCGCGGGATTTCGCCGATATGGTGGTGGATCAGTTTGATGAAATGCTGGATCGGTCGCGCGATATGCCGCTGGTGTGTTCCATTGTGCTGCACCCTTTCATCATCGGCCAGCCCTTTCGGCTGCGCCCCTTCCGCCGCGCCATGCAGCATATCCTGACGCAGCGGGATAAGATTTGGTTGGCGCGCCCCGGAGAGGTCGCGCGCCACGCCGCAAGCCTGCCCAAGGGCATTGTGCCGGGTTCGGAGATTTTGCCATGAGCCGCGATCTGCCGCATTGGCGTTCCCTGCTTTACGTGCCGGCCAGTGAAGAACGCTTTGTCGCCAAGGCGCATGAACGTGGCGCTGATGCCATTATTCTTGACCTGGAAGATGGTGTGGCGCCGGGTTCCAAGGCGCGCGCGCGCGCTGGGCTTGCGGCTTCGGCAGCCAGCGCGCGGCAGAATGGCGCGGATATTGTGGTGCGCATCAATCGCCCGCTCCGCATGGCGGCTGACGATATCGCGGCGGCCGCTGCGGCGGGCGCGGATGGGCTGATTTGCACCAAGATGATGGGGGCGGATCATGTTCGGCTGCTATCCGAACTCGCGGCCGAATCGGAAGTGGCGGCGGGGCGCGCGGTGGGGTTCTTACGCTTCATCGTTTTGATCGAAGATGCCGCTGCCTTGCGCCATGCGGATGCAATTGCCGCGGCTGATCCGCGCATTGTGGCGCTGGGTGTCGGTGGCGAGGATTTAGCGACCGATTTGGGTGCCGAGCCCACGCCGGATGCTTTGGATTTGCCCAAGCGCATGGGGCTGATTGCTGCCCGTGGCGCAGGAATCTTGCCGCTCGGCTTTATTGGCACCGTCGCGGGGTTGAAGGATTTGGACGGCTACCGCGCTATGCTGCGCCGGTCGCGTGCCATTGGTTTTGCCTGTGCGTCCTGCGTGCATCCATCTCAGGTGGCGATCATCAATGAGGAATATGGCGCGCGACCTGAGGAGGTTGCGCGCGCCAGGCGGCTGGTCGCGGCTTTTGATGCCGCGCTGGCGGAAGGCAAGGGTGCGGTCGCGTTTGAAGGCGATATGATTGACAAGCCGATTGTTGAGCGCGCGAAGAAGCTGATCGCGCGTTCAGGTTAAACCACCGCAGTCATCCCACCATCCACGTAAAGCAAATGGCCATTTACGAAGTCTGACGCCGGTGCGGCGAGGAAGACGGTAGCGCCCACCAGTTCTTCCACCTTGCCCCAGCGTCCGGCGGGCACGCGCTGGCAGAGCCAATCGCTGAATTCAGCGTTTTGTACGAGTGCGCTGGTAAGTTCGGTCGCGTAATAACCAGGTGCTACGCCATTCACATTGACCCCGTGTTTGGCCCATTCGGCGCAGAGGGTGCGGGTCAGCATCCGCAGCGCCCCTTTGCTGGCCGCGTAGGGGGCGATGGTGGGGCGGCCCAATTCGCTTTGGACGGAGCAGATGGTGATGATTTTGCCGGCACCGCGCGGCACCATGCGTTTGCCGGCGGCCTGGCAGCAATACCAGACGCCATCTAGGTTGGTGCCCAGCACTTCGCGCCAGGTTTCGGGCGGCATTTCGGTGGCGGGGGCGCGGCGCATGATGCCGGCATTGGCGACGAGGATATCAATCGGCCCGATGCTGCTTTCCATTTCCGCGAAGGCGTCCTCAACGCTTTGGGGATCGGTCACGTCGAAGGCGCGGGTGATGGTCTGGATGCCCGAATCCTGGAGTTTTTTATGGGCGTTCTGGAGTCTTTCCGGGTCCCGCCCATTGATGATCACGCGCGCCCCCGCTTCCGCGAGCCCCTTTGCCAATGCAAAGCCAATCCCCTGGCTGGACCCCGTCACGAGCGCGGTTTTCCCATTAAGGTCAAAGAGGTAACACGTCTTGGGTTTGCGCGCAGCCGCCACACCAACCCTGCGCGCGCTGCGGGCATTTGCCCGCAGTCACCCCGGCGGGGGTTTGGCGGCAGCGCCCCCATATCCCCTTGTCCGTTCATGTTTTAAGCCTTCGCAGTCTGGAAATCCAATGCCTCGATCATCCTATGCCAGCCTGAAATCCCGCTTTGGGCGCATCGCCGCGCTAAATGAGGCAGCCGCTATGCTGCATTGGGATGCGAGTGCGATGATGCCCCCAGGTGGCGGTGCCGCGCGGGGTGAGCAATTGGCGACCCTTGCCGGCCTTGCGCATGAATTGCTGACAGCGCCCGCGGTAGCGGAAGAACTCGCAGCGGCTGAAGCTGAAGGTGAGTGGGACAGCGCAAACCTTACCTTGATGCGCCGCGCCCATGCGCGCGCCACGGCCTTGCCGACCAGCCTGGTGGAGGCGACCACGCGCGCAAATTCGGCCTGCGAGAAAATCTGGCGAGACGCCAAGGCGCGCGCTGATTTCGCCATGGTGCGCCCGGCCTTGACCGAAGTTGTCGCGCTGCAACGCGAAACTGCGGCAGCACTTTCAACGGCGCTTGGTATGGCACCTTATGATGCGCTGATGGATGGCTATCAGCACGGCGTCACCGCGGCAGATGTGGAGCCTGTCTTCGCGGCTTATGAGGCGTTTTTGGCTGAAGCCCTGCCGCGCGCTGAGGAAATCCAGGCCAAGCGCGGCGCGCCGGTACCACTTACAGGCGCGTTTCCCGTGGCAGCGCAGAAGGCGTTGTGCCAGGCGCTCTCGGCGCGCATTGGCTTGGAATATGATCATGCGCGGCTGGATGAATCGCTGCATCCTTTTTGTGGTGGTACGCCCACCGATGTGCGCATCACGACCTTTTATGATGAGGCGGATGTTGCGAAGGCACTGCTGGGCGTGCTGCATGAAACGGGTCATGCGCTGTATGAGCGCGGCTTGCCGGCAGCCTATGCGCGCCAGCCAGTGGGCGAAGCGGCGGGGATGGCCGCGCATGAAAGCCAATCGCTGATTGTTGAAATGCAGGCCTGCCGTTCTGATGCGTTTTTGCGCTTTCTGGGCAGCGAATTGCGCACGCGTTTTGGCTGCGATGCGGCGGTGGTGGCGCCCGAGAATCTGGCGCGGCTTTGGCGGCGCGTTTCGCGGGGCTTTATCCGTGTGGATGCGGATGAAATCACCTATCCGGCCCATGTCATTCTGCGCTTTCGCTTGGAAAAGGCGATGATTGAAGGCGCGCTTTCTGTGGCTGATCTACCTGGCGCCTGGAATGAGGGGTTGGAGAAGCTGCTCGGCATTCGCCCGCCTAATGACGCCAAGGGCTGCTTGCAGGATATCCATTGGCATGACGGCGCCTTTGGCTATTTCCCATCCTATACTTTGGGCGCCATGGCGGCAGCACAATTGATGAAGGCCGCGCGTAGCGCTGAGCCTGGGCTGGATAACGCGCTCGCGGAAGGTGATATGGCGCCCTTGCTTGGCTGGCTCCGCGCCCATGTGCATGGCAAGGGATCGCTGCTCGGCTTTCAGGATTTGTTGCGCACGGCCACTGGCAAGCCGCTTGATCCCAGTGATTTCATGGATCATTTGCGGGCGCGGTATTTGGTGAATTAAGCGCGGCGGGTCAAGCAATTTCCCGCAGCATCTTGGCGCGCATGGCGCGGGCGAAATCGCGCCGCGTCTCAGCCACCATCACAAAGGCACCCGGCCCGCCCATCACATTGCGTTCATAATGCACATGCAGCGGTTCATTGCCGCGCGTGACTGGCGCGATTTCAATGGCGAGCCCATTGATGGTGATGCCCTGCGCCACCGCCGCATCCCGCGCATCGGGGGCCAGCGTGACGGAGCGCATATCCGGTCCATCGCCGGCCACATCAATCACGCGTTCATTCGCGCGATAGGGTGCTGCTGCGATCAACCCTGCCGCATGCGTGATGGCATCGCCAATGGCGTTATAGCTTTGCCGCGATCTTGGTGCGGCCAGCGCGGCATTGGCGAAAACCTGTGCGGAGGCAGCATCACTCACACGATGCCAATCTACCACAAGCGCGGCGCCACCAGGGCTGCCCCATTCTGTCATGGCAATCGCGATGGCGCGGCGCGGATTGGCGGCGATGGCATTAAGCACCGCGGGGTGAATGATGGATTCCGCAATGCCTTCGCGTTGCAGGCGAAATTCATCCGCATCAATGGACCCGGAAGCATCCATCGCCAGCACCAGCAGCAAATCCACTTCGGGTGCGGCTTGCGCCTGCGCTCCGGCACCAATCAGCGCTGGCGCGAAAAGCAAACCGCGGCGGCGCATGGCGGGCTTACCGTGCGCGCGCGAGCAAACGCCGCGCGCGTTCCACCACCGGCAGATCAATCATGGCGCCTTCAAAGGCGACCGCGCCCTTGCCTTCCGCAAGCGCCACATCAAAAGCCGCGATCAGGCGACGCGCGCGTTCCACTTCCGCCGGTGCTGGTCCGTATTCCTCATTCACCACGGCCACTTGCGCGGGGTGGATGCAGGCCGCGCAACCGAAGCCCAACGCGCGCGACCGCCTGAGGGAAGCGCGATAGGCATCTAGGTCGGAGAAATCCGCGAATACGCCAATGGACCCCAGCGGCAGGATGCGCGCCGCGCGTGCCGCCGCCACCGCCATCATGCCGTAGACATAAAGCGAATCAGCGCCTGGCACGGCTTCCAATTCCGTTGAGAGATCTTCCGAACCAACGCCAAGCGCTGCCATGCGCGGATCCGCCAGCGCAATCGCATGCAAGGCAGGCAACGCATCAGGCGTTTCCACCACGCCGATAAAGCGCGTATGGCCAAGCCGCATACCAAGCGCTGCTTCCCGCGCTGCCACCACTTCCGACAAAAGCTTGATGTGCTCAGGCCCCATCACCTTGGGCAGCATCAGGGCGGACACTTCCGGCATGATGGCCGCCGCAATATCCGGCACGGCCAATTCCAAAGGCCGATTGATGCGGACGCAAATCTCCTGCCCATGCGCGGCAATGGTCTTGGCCGCAGCAGGCAGCGCCGCGCGCGCGGCTTCCTTCTCACTCGGCGGGATGGAATCTTCCAGATCAAGAATGATCACATCCGCCCCGCGCGTATGCGCCTTGGCAACAAAACGCTCGGCAACCGCTGGAATGAACAGCAAGGATCGCCAGCTATTAGGGTTTGATGTCGGCATCAGGCGAACTCCGCTTCCAGCTTGGCGCAGAGATAACCATCCTTATCCGCCGCCCAGCATTCCATCTTGCCATCCGCCTGCGCCGCGCCGCAGACCGTCACGGTATCGCCCACCCAAAGTGGGCGCGCGAGCCGCGCGGTGAAGCCCACCAGCCTTCCCTTGGCGCGCTTCAGCGCCCCATCCAGAATAAGCTGCATGGTCAAGCCGCCATTTTGGACTGCCGCGTCATAGCCCTCACCATCCCGCGCATAATCCGCATCGTAATGGATGCGATGCGCGTTCCAGGTCACGGAAGAATAGCGAAACACCAAGGGCGAAGACAGCAACACCTTATCGGACCAAGCCGCGTTTTCTGGCGCGGGCACCGGCGGTGTTGCGGTGGTTTTCTGCCCGGGCGGCGTGGCATCGCGATACATCGCGTCAAATTCCTCAACGGCAATGACCTGCCCGCGGCTTTCAATGGTGTGGCGCATGGTCAGCACCGCCATGCGCCCGGTGCGGCCATGCTTTGGAATAATCGCCGCGACCTCGGCCTTTTTGATCGCGGGTTCCCCCACCACAAGTTGGCCATTGATGGTCACGCGCCGGCCCGCGCCCATGCGGCGCGGCAACGGAATGGGCGGCAGAAACACGCCCTTATGCGGGTGGCCATCCGGGCCGATATCGGATTGTTTGGCGATATCCGGGAAGAACATGCTGAACCAATGCGGCGGCAGCGCCATGCCCTGGGTGATTGAAGCCGGGTCCATATCCAGCATACCGGCAATCCGGCGCGCGGAGGAAAGCCCGATTTCATCTTCCACAATACGCGTGCGCCCCACCCACGGGGAAAGCGCGGCAATCGCCGCATCAAATTCAGCATCGGTCATGGCATTGCATCCCAGCACAAACGTGTCAGCCGCCCAGCGGTGGCAAAGGCAGCGGTATAACCCGGCATGCCATCCGGCAAGGTCTCTTGGCGAAGGCAGCGGTATAACCCGGCATGCCATCCGGCAAGGTCTCTGGCACCTTATCCGTGAAAACACTGATGATGAAGCGTGGCGTATTGCCACGATACACCACGCCTGCATCCATCCGCCCGCGCGGCCCGCGCCCGGTTTTATGCGCAACCTTCGTCTTGCCCGGCAGCATGGAGGGAATGAGGTTGCGGAGCCGCTGCCAGGACAGGATATCAAGCCCCAGCCGACAAAGCTCCACACTGGCGCCGAGTTCCGCCGCCGCGCCTGCATCCGCGGCGCCCTTCAGCATCTTCTCCAACAAAATGCCCTGATCATGCGCCGTGGTGCTGGCGACCGCTTCGATCGGATGATCCCAGGCCAGGCCGGCCGGTGGGAAATTCACCCGATGTGTCGTGCCCTTCATGCCGATGCGGCTGCACCAGGCATTCAGCGCATCACGATCCAGCCTTTCCAGCACAAGCTGTGTGCAGACATTGTCGCTGGTGATGATCATGTTCACGAAAGCATCGCGCAAAGGAATGACACAGCCAGGCGACATATATTGATACGTGCCGCTATCCACCCCTTCCTGCAGGCGCGCTTCAATGGTGCAGGGCTCATCTAGTTTCAGCACGCCTTCATGCACACGCGACAAGGCGTGCATGAGGATCGAGGTTTTGCGCGTGCTGGCGGATGGCAGCACCATATCGCCAGCGCGATCCGCTTCCTGGCCCGTCACCAGATCCTTCATATACCAGCTTGTGGTGAAGGGCTGAGCGTCACACAGCGCATTCATGCGCGCGATTAAATCCTGCATGGGCGTTCTCCTTATCGCATAACGCTAACCTTTGCGGGGCAGCATGGCCAGGGCGCGGCTTTTCCGGTTAGGCTGGCGCTAACCACGGAGGATCGACGCATGAGGCAGGATATCAAGCATGTCGCGGTAATTGGCGCGGGCACCATTGGCGCTTCCTGGGCGGCCTATTTCCTGAGCCGGGGCTTAAGCGTGACCGCAAGCGACCCTTCCCCCGGCGCGCCGGACCTGATCCGCCGCATGGTGGAAAATGCCTGGCCTACACTGATGCGCCTTGGCGGCAAGGCGGATGCCAACCCCAATGCCTGGCGCTTTGAAGCGGACCCTGTGGCCGCGGTGGCAGGGGCGGATTTCGTGCAGGAAAGCGCGCCGGAGCGCTTGGATGTGAAGCAGCCCTTGCTCGCGCGCATTGATGCCGCGTTGCCGGCGGATGTGGTGATTGCTTCCTCAACATCGGGCCTGCTGGCCAGCCGCTTGTCAGAACTTTGCGCGCATCCGGAACGCGTCGTGATCGGCCATCCCTTCAACCCGCCGCATTTGATCCCCTTGGTGGAGGTTGTGGGCGGCGCCAAGGGCAGCCCGGAAGCCGTGCAGGCAGCGATGGAATTCTATCGCGCGATTGGCAAATACCCGATCGAAATCAAGAAGGAAGTGCCCGGCCATTTGGCGAACCGCTTGCAGGCGGCGCTCTGGCGCGAAGCGGTGCATCTGGTGGCGGAAGGCGTCGCGAGTGTTGCCGATGTGGATGCCGCCATTAGCGAAGGCCCTGGGCTGCGCTGGGCATTGATGGGCCCGCATACCACCTTCCATCTGGCCGGCGGTGAAGGCGGCATG
This sequence comes from Alphaproteobacteria bacterium, assembly GCA_026400795.1. Classification (GTDB taxonomy): domain Bacteria; phylum Pseudomonadota; class Alphaproteobacteria; order Acetobacterales; family Acetobacteraceae; genus Neoroseomonas. Next base: position 1,928 of record JAPLOJ010000449.1, on the reverse strand, counting down.
GCGCATTTCCTGCACCATTTGCTGCCGGCGGTGACAAGCTGGTGGGATGATCTGGGGCATCCCAATGTGGATGCGGATTTGCAGCGCGTGCTTGCGGAAGGGGTCGCGGAAGGCACCAAGGGTGCCTCCACGCGTGATCTTGCCGCGTGGCGCGATGCGGCGCTGGTGCGCTTGCTGGAAGCGCGGGGGAAGGGCGGCGCTTAAGCTCGCCCCGCCAGCAACAACCGCCCAGGCAGCGCGCCAGTCGCGACACCATCGCGATAGGTCACCGCACCATTCACAATAGTCGCAGCATAACCATCCGCTTTTTGAAGTAGCCGCCGCCCACCCGCCGGCAAATCGCGCACCATGCGCGGCGCTTGCAGCTTCAGCGCCGCGAAATCAATCACGTTCACATCTGCCTTCATGCCCGCACGCAAAACGCCGCGATCATGCAAGCCAGCCGCGCGTGCCGTGTCAGATGTCAGGCGGCGGATCATATCCTCAACGGGGAAGACAGCCTCCTTCGCATCCCGCGCCCAATAGGAAAGTAGGAAGGTCGGGAACGACCCGTCCGAGATAAAGCCCACATGCGCCCCGCCATCGGAAAGCCCGGCGATGGCATTGGGATGGCGAAGACACTCCGCACTCGCTGAAAGCGTATAATCGGCGAAATTCGTGAGTGGCGCGAAGATAAAGCCAAGCCCTCCATCCGCGATCAGCAGATCGTAAGCGACTTCCTCGGCCTTACGCCCTTCCCGCGCGGCCATGGCGGCGATGGAAGCCGAAGCGGGCGGCGCGTAATCCGGCGGATCGCCAAAGGGGAACATGCGTTCAAAAGCAAGGCGCGAAATCAGCGGGAAATTGCTGCCCGAAATGCGATCTTCCGAAAGGATACGCGCGCGCCTGCCTGGTTCCGCCATGGCAGCGGCACGATCAGCGGCGGGCAGATGCGCGATTTCCTTATAGCTCGGGCAGCCAGAAAACGGGTTCTGGCTGCCTTCCAGCCCCAGCAGAATGCCAATCGGCCGCGGCGGAAACACCGGGCGGATTGGGAGCCCCGCCGCCGCCGCGCCATCGGAAAGGGAAAGCAATTCCTTCCAGGCTTCCGTGCGGTCATGCCGCGCTGTCAGCGAAAACACCACCGGCTGACCGGTCGCTTCCACCACGCGCCGCACCATGGCGAATTCAGTGGCGGGGTCGGGCGTGTTCCAATCGGAAACCAGTTCCAGCAAGCCACCGCCGCCGTCGCGCAAGCCTTGCGCCAATCCGCGCAGCTCATCTTCCTGCGCGCGCAAAGTCGGGGTCGGGTCGCCCTTCAGCGTCTTGTGGCTGATGGTGCGGGATGTGGAAACGCCAAAGGCACCCGCGCGCACCGCATCGGCGGTGATGGCGCGCATGGCGGCGATATCTGCCTGATTGGCGTTTTCCAGATTGAGTGCGCGTTCGCCCATCACATGCACACGCACCGCGCCATGCGGCAGCAGGGCGCAGATATCTATATCGCGCGGGCGCGTAGCCAAAGCATCCAGATATTCGGGGAAGCTTTCCCAAGCCCAATTCAAGCCTTCATGCAGGATGGGGCCGGGGATGTCTTCCACGCCTTCCATCAATTCAATCAGCTTATCGCGATCCGCAGCACGGCAGGGCGCGAAGCCAACGCCGCAATTGCCCATCACCGCGGTCGTCACACCATGCCAGGCGGAGGGCGCCAGATGCGAATCCCAAACAGCCTGCCCATCATAATGTGTATGGATATCCACAAAGCCGGGTGTCACCAGCTTGCCGCGCGCATCAATTTCAGTGGCGCCGCGTTCCGGCACTTGGCCAATGGCGGTGATGCGCCCACCGGCCATGGCCACATCCGCTTCACGCGGCGCGGCCCCTGTGCCATCCACCACAACGCCGCCACGGATCACGATATCGGTCATGGGCAAGGCTCCTGTTTC
>JAPLOJ010000085.1 GCA_026400795.1 Alphaproteobacteria bacterium | reverse complement strand
TGTCCTGCTGGTGCCCGGCGCCTCCGAAGTGCTTCCCGGCCAGGTCGATACCCGCACCCGTCTGACCAAGACGGTCGAGCTGGGTATTCCGCTGGTCAGCGCCGCGATGGACACCGTCACCGAAGCCGGCCTCGCGATTGCCATGGCCCAGGCCGGCGGCATGGGCGTGATTCACAAGAACCTGGGCATCGAAGAACAAGCCGAGCATGTGCGCCGCGTGAAGCGGTTCGAAAGCGGCATGGTGGTCAATCCCGTCACCATCACGCCCGACGCAACGCTGGCCGATGCGCTGGCGCTGATGGAGCGTCATCGCATTTCGGGCGTGCCGGTGATCGAAAGCGTCGACGCCAAGGGCGCCGGCAAGCTGGTGGGCATTCTCACCAACCGCGACGTGCGCTTCGCCGCCGATCCGCGCCAGCGCGTCGCCGAGCTGATGACGAAAGACAAGCTGATCACGGTGCGCGAAGGCGTGAAGCCGGACGAAGCCAAGCGATTGCTGCACCAGCATCGCATCGAAAAGATCATTGTGGTGGACGACGCCTATCGCTGCGTCGGGCTGATCACAGTCAAGGACATCGAGAAGGCGCAGAAGTATCCCAACTCCTGCAAGGACGAGCGCGGCCGGTTGCGCGTCGCCGCAGCCACCGGCGTGGGCGAAGACGGTTATGCGCGCGCCATGGCGCTGATCGAGGCGGAATGCGACGTGATCGTGGTCGATACCGCACATGGCCATTCCAAGGGCGTGATCGAAGCGATCCGCCGCATCAAGAAGCAGTCCAACCATATCCAGGTCGCGGGCGGCAACATCGCCACCGCCGACGCCGCCAAGGCGCTGATCGACGCGGGTGCCGATGCGGTGAAGGTCGGCATCGGTCCCGGCTCGATCTGCACCACCCGCATCGTGGCGGGCGTGGGCGTGCCCCAGCTCACCGCGATCATGGACGCGGTCAGCATCGCGCGCGATGCGGGCGTGCCGGTGATCGGCGATGGCGGCATCAAATATTCCGGCGACCTGGCCAAGGCTTTGGCGGCGGGCGCCAGCGTGGCCATGGTCGGATCGCTGCTGGCGGGCACCGAAGAATCGCCGGGCGAGGTGTTCCTCTATCAGGGCCGTTCCTACAAGGGCTATCGCGGCATGGGCAGCGTCGGCGCCATGACGCGCGGCAGCAAAGATCGTTACTTTCAAAGCGATGTGGATGAAGCTGGTAAATTGGTTCCTGAGGGTGTGGAGGGCCGTGTTGCCTACAAGGGCCCCTTGGCCGGCACGTTGTTTCAGCTTCAAGGTGGTATCAGGGCGGGGATGGGCTACGTCGGCGCACCAACGATTGAGGCGCTTCAAGGGCGGGCGAAATTCATCAGGATCAGCTCAGCAGCGTTTCGCGAAAGTCATGTCCATGACGTGTATATTGAACGCGAGGCCCCGAACTACCGGACGGAAACATGACTTCGGTGAAATCAATGCAATCTACAAAACACGGCATTTTAGTTCTCGATTACGGTTCCCAATATACTTTGCTGATTGCCAGAAGGTTGCGTGAGCTCGGTGTTTATGCCGAGGTTCACGATCCTGCGGCACTGATGCATGAAGTTTTGGATTTGGATCATTTGCCATTTACGCCAATTGGCGTGATTTTGTCTGGCGGCCCTGACAGTGTCGGCGACAAAGGGGCGAGGGCAATGCCACGGTGGGTTACTCCGGCCGCGGTGCCTGTCTTGGGAATCTGTTACGGGCTTCAACTACTGGCCCATATGCATGGTGGACGCGTCCGGGCGGCGGCTAAGCGCGAGTATGGTCGTTCCCACGTGCGACTTTCCCCTGGGGCAGAGTCTCATCTCTTGATGCGCGGTGTGCCACATAATTCCGTCGCTTGGATGTCTCATGGTGATGATGTGGAGCAACTTCCAGAGGGTTGGTCTCAGATTGCGTTGACCGAGGGCGGTGTGCTGGCGGCAGCAAGTCACACCACGAAGCCTTGGTAT
>JAPLOJ010000145.1 GCA_026400795.1 Alphaproteobacteria bacterium | reverse complement strand
TCCGAAAACCGACCCGAATTCCCCAGTGCGGATACCGCCATCATGGCGATCGGCGCCATGACCGTGCCGACCTATGTCACCAATTTGCCGAGCGATCACGCCCATATCCTGCGCGATTCGGGGGCGCGTTTTGCCATTGTCTCAACCGCCGCACTCGCGGCCCGCGTGCTGGAAGGCGCTGCCCTGGCCCATGGGTTGGATGGCTTGCTCTGCTGCGAAACCCCGCCCGAGGCGCCGGGGCTTGCGCGCCATTTCTGGGGTGATGCGATGGCCGTGCCCGCCGATCCCGTGGCGCTGGAAGCCGAAACCCATCACATTGCGTCAGAAGCCCTGGCCTGCCTGATCTATACTTCCGGCACCGGTGGTGCGCCCAAGGGGGTGATGCTGCCGCATCGCGCGCTGCTCGCCAATCGCCATGGCGTGTTGGCGCTGGCGGAAAGGCTGGAATTGGACGGTAAGCCCTACCTGTCCTTCCTGCCGCTGTCGCATAGCTATGAACATACGGTGGGCGGCTTTCTGCTGCCGTCTTACGGCATGGAAGTGGTCTATTCGCGCGGCGCGGATCGGCTGGTGCAGGAAATGGCCGAAATCCGCCCTGCTATCATGACAGCCGTGCCGCGCTTGTTCGAAGTGCTGCGTTCGCGCCTGCTGGCGGCGCTGGAGAAGGAAAAGCCCATCAAGCGCTGGCTGTTTGACCGTGCCTTGCTGCGCGGGCAGCAGCGCATGGCAGGTGCCTCGCTTGGCTTGATTGGCGGCATTGAGGATGCGCTTCTGGAAAAGCTGGTGCGCGAGAAAGTGCGCGCGCGTTTCGGTGGCGCGCTGCGCGCTTTGGTTTCCGGCGGCGCGCGGCTTGATCCTGACCTAGCGGCGTTTTTCATCGCGCTTGGGCTGCCGGTGCTGCAAGGCTATGGGCAGACCGAAGCCGGGCCGGTGGTGAGTGTGAACCTTCCCTGGGCCAATCGGCACGAAAGCGTCGGCATGCTGCTGGAAGGCGTTGAATGCCGCATCGCCCCAGATGGCGAAATCCTGATCAAGGGTGCGCTGGTGATGACCGGCTATTGGGGCAATCCGGAAGCGACAGCATCCACCTTGAAGCCCGAAGGCGATGATCCGCGCCCCTGGCTGCATACCGGCGATATCGGCGAAATGCGCGATGGGTTCTTATACATCACCGACCGCAAGCGCGATTTTATCAAGGTGCTGGGCGGCGACATGATCAGCCCGGCCAAGATCGAAAGCCTGTTGATGGCGGAACCCGAAATCCAGCAAGCCTTGGTGGCAGGTGAGGGCAAGCCCGGCCTGGTCGCGCTGATTGTCCCCGCTGAGGGTCAGGAAGCCAGCGTGGCGGCGGCGGTAGCACGGGTGAATGCCCGGCTTGCCGTGATTGAACGCATGCGCCGCCACGCGGTGACGGCACCCTTCACCATCGAGAATGGCTTGCTGACGCCCACCATGAAGCTCAAGCGCCGCGCCGCTATTGAACAACGCGCGGCGGAAATTGAGAAGCTTTGGGATTAGCGGGCGTTACCGCGGCGCCCAGCGCAAACCCGCGCGGATATCATCACTATCTTCCCCCGCAGCCGGCACGCCGCGCGCTGGCTGCGGGCGCTCGCCGTCAAAACTGATGGGCAGGCCAATGGCGCGCGGCCACCTGAGCATCCTCTGCTATTTCGCGCATGGTATTGATGGGCCCGCAAGGAATGCCGGCGGCTTCCAATAGCGGCAGCCATGCCTCAGCCGGGCGCGCGCGCAAGGCCGGTTCCATCACCGCCATCAGCGCGGGTTTATTGGCCCCGCGCAGCCGATTGCTGGCAAAGCGTTCATCGCTGCCAAGTTCAGAAAGCCCCATGGCATCGCATAATTTGCGAAACAGCCGATCATTGGCCGCCGCCACCATCACCGGCGCCGTCGCCGTTTCAAAAGATTGGAACACCACCGTATTCGGATTGCCCGAAAGATTGCGCGGCGGCGGGCGGCCTGAAACCGTGAATCCCGCGAAATGCGGCCCCATCCAGCCAAGCGCCGTTTCCAGCAGCGATGTATCAACCACCCCGCCCTTGCCCGTGGTATGGCGACGCTCAATCGCGGCCAGAATGCCAATCACTGCCCACATGCCCGTGCCGAGATCAAGAATTTGCACACCGCTTCGCGTGGGCGGCCCGCCTTCCGCGCCATTCATCATCATCAGCCCGGAATAGCCCTGCAGGATCGGCTCATAGCCCGGATGCAAAGCCTTCGGCCCCACCGCGCCAAAGGCACCAAGCGAGGCATAAATCAGGCGCGGAAAGCGCGCGGTCAGCGCCGCACCGCCCAGCCCCAAATCCTCAAGCGCGCCGGGGCGCATGTTTTGCACAACCACATCCGCATCACCCAGCAATTCCATCAGCAAAGCGCGATCGGCTTCATTGCGCAGATCAAGGCTGAGCGATTTCTTGCCGCGATTGACGGCGATGAAGGTGGTGGCCGTGCCTTCATGCATGGGCGGCCCCCAGCCGCGCGCATCATCGCCACCTTCGGGGCGTTCGAGCTTGATCACCTCGGCCCCCAGCATGGCGAGGATTTGGCCCGCAAATGGCCCCGCCAGATTCTGCGCGATTTCGACAACCCGGATACCGGCCAAAAGTGACATACGAAAACCCTTATCAAGTAGGTGAAGGGTAGGGCTTCGGCTTGTGTGAGGGCAAGTTGGCCTCTGGACCAAGTGGCGCTGCCGGTGAAAGCTGGCGTCATGAACCCGACCACACCCGATATCCTCGCTGCCCTTTGGCGCCAAGCCGCGCTTGATCCCGCCGCGCTTTCGCACATCAGCCTGACTGGCGCGGAGCCCATCCAGCCTTCCAGCTTTCGCGTGGATGCCGCGGCACAAAGCAGCATCGCGGCGACGGGCTTGGCGGCGGCGGAAATCCATCGTCGGCGCGGTGGTGCCGCGCAGCGCGTTGCGGTGGATATGCGCGATGCTGCGATTGAGTTTCGCTCAGAACATTGGCTCAGCATCGCAGGCCAGCCTGCCGGCGCGCGCTGGGATGCGATTGCGGGGCTATATCTGTGTGGCGATGGGCGATGGGTGCGGCTGCACACGAATTTCCCGCATCATCGTGATGGTGTGCTGCGCTTGCTTGGCGATGTCGCGCATGATCGCGCTTCGGTCGCTGCGGCACTCAGCACCTGGCGCGCCGCGGAGTTTGAAGCAGCGGCGGCGGAAGCCGGCCTGGTGGTGACCATGACACGGAGCCTGAATGAATGGGATGCCTCGCCCCAAGGCCCGGCCGCTTCCAGCCTGCCGCCTGTGCTGATTGAGAAAATCGGCGATGCGCCGCGTATGCCCTTGCCGCCGCCCGCCGAGCGTCCACTCAGCGGCCTGCGCGTGCTTGACCTTACGCGCGTCATTGCCGGGCCGGTCGCGGGCCGCACATTGGCCGCGCATGGCGCTGATGTTCTGCATATCAGCGCGCCGCATTTGCCGAGCTTTGATGAATTGGTGATGGATACCGGACGCGGCAAAAGAACCGCCGCGCTTGATTTGCGCGTCCCGGATGATCAGGCGCGCCTGCGCAATTTGGCTGGAAGCACCGATATCTTCCTGCAAGGCTACCGCCCTGGTGCCATTGCCGGGCATGGCTTCGCGCCAGAGGCACTCGCGGCGCTCAATCCCGGCATTATTTGCGTCTCGCTTTCCGCCTATGGCCATCTCGGCCCCTGGGCCGGGCGGCGCGGTTTTGATTCGCTGGTGCAGAATGCCAATGGCATGAATGACGCCGAAGCGTTGACGGCGCAGGAAGCCAAGCCGCGCCCCTTGCCCTGCCAGGCTTTGGATCATGCGTCGGGCTATCTGCTGGCCTTCGGCGCCATGGCTGCCTTGTTGCGGCGCGCAGAGGAAGGCGGTTCCTGGCTGGTGCGAGTCTCGCTTGCCGGCACGGGCGAATGGCTCAAGCGCCTGGGCCGCTTGGATGTGGGCTTGTCAGCGCCGGGGCTGGCGCCTGCGGAAATTGACGCGGGTTTGGAAGAAAGTGCCAGCGGCTTCGGCCAAATGCGCGCCACACGCCATGCTGCGCGGCTTTCCGCAACACCGCCGCGCTGGGATTTGCCCGCCATGCCGCTCGGCAGCCATGCACCGGCATGGCTGGGTGAATAGTGCCGGCGCTTTACTTCAAACAGCGCAGAAACAGCGTTGCATGATCTGCAACGTCATCCATCGTCTCGCATGGCGTAAGGGCCCGAAACAGGCATCTGCAGCGGAATTCTGCTGCGTATTGTTCGGCCCGCAGGGAATACCGGCGCCTTCCAATAAGGGCAGCCATGCCTCGGCCGGGCGCGCACGAAAGGCCGGTTCCATCACCGCCATCAGCGCGGGTTTGTTCGCTACGCGCAGCCGATTGCTGGCAAAGCGTTCATCGCTGCCAAGCTCGGGCAGCCCCTTGGCGTCGCATAATTTGCGAAACAGCCGATCATTGGCCGCCGCCACCATCACCGGCGCGGTTGCCGTTTCAAAAGATTGGAACACCACTGTATTGGGGTTGCCTGAAAGATTGCGGGGCGGCGGTCGGCCTGAAACCGTGAAGCCCGCAAAGTGCGGCCCCATCCAGCCAAGCGCGGTTTCCAGCAGCGATGTATCAACCACCCCGCCGTTGCCCGTGGTGTGGCGCCGTTCAATCGCGGCCAGAATGCCAATCACCGCCCACATGCCGGTGCCCAGATCAAGAATTTGCACGCCACTTCGTGTCGGCGGCCCGCCTTCAGCGCCATTCAGCATCATCAGGCCGGATGTGCCGGGCAGTGCGTTCACTGAGCCGTCGGGCGGCCCGCGAAGTGTCCAATACATGTGACGTCAATTCAAATTGACACACACGAAGCCACCCCCATATACTCCCCGCAAGTACAGGGGCAAGTGACTATGCAACGTGACAGTGACCCGCCGCATGTAAGCGCCGAGCGCTTTAGCCAGCGTCCCGAAGCTGTGTTGCGGCTCACTACGGCAATTCTCCCGCCCCCAGTTTCGGCAAACGGTTCGGTCGGAGGCTTTCGCCCATGCATGTAGGCCGCCCCCCCAGCGACCCGAACGCCATGCGGGTCTTGATCCTGACCATGGACAGTCATTTCGGCACGGCCATCACAACAGCCCAGGCCATGCTCCGCCGCAGCATTCCAAACCTTGAACTGGTGCTGCATGCAGCGGATGAATTCGCGTCGGACGCGACGGCTCTTGAACACTGCATCGCCGATATTGGCCGTGCCGACATCATCATTGCGGGCATGCTGTTCCTTGAAGACCATATCCGCCTGGTGCTGCCGGCGCTGACCGCCCGGCGCGATCAGTGCGATGCCCTGGTCTGCGCCCTATCGGCGCCCGAGATCATGCGGCTGACGCGACTCGGTAAGTTCAGCATGGCCGGCGAGGCCAAGGGGATTGCCGGATTGCTGAAGAAGCTGCGCGGCAAGCCCAAGCCGGGCGGCTCGGCGGCCAGTGGCAAGGGCCAGATGAAGATGCTGCGGGAATTGCCCAAGCTGCTGCGCTTCATCCCAGGCACCGCACAGGACATCCGCGCCTATTTCCTGACGCTTCAATACTGGCTGGCCGGTTCGGCGGATAATATCGCGAATATGGTCGGCATGCTGGTCAACCGCTACGCGGCCGGGCCGCGCAAGGCCATGGCCGGCAGGCTAAAGGTCGAACCGCCGGTCGAGTATCCGGAAATCGGTCTCTATCACCCGCGTGCCAAGGGGCGCGTCGTGGACCGCGCGGACCTGCTGCCGCGGCCTGGCTCCAAGGGCACCGTCGGCTTGGTGCTTCTGCGTTCCTATGTGCTGGCCAATAATGCGCGCCACTATGACGGCGTGATTGACACGCTTGAGGCGCAGGGGCTGAACGTGATCCCGGTCTTTGCCTCGGGGCTGGATGCTCGCCCGGCGATGGACGCGCACTTCATGCGCAATGGCGTGCCGGCGGTGGATGCCGTCGTGTCGCTCACCGGCTTCTCCCTTGTTGGTGGGCCGGCCTATAATGATGCGCGCGCGGCTGAGGAGGCTCTCGCGAAGCTCGACGTTCCCTATATCACCGCCCATCCGCTGGAATTTCAGACGACTCGGCAGTGGAAGGCCGATCCGCGCGGCCTATTGCCGGTTGAGGCCACGATGATGGTCGCGATCCCGGAACTCGATGGTGGCATCTGGCCAATGACCTTCGGTGGCCGCTGCGGCGCCTCCGAAGTTCCTGCCGAACGCTGTGCCGGCTGCGACGGCGTGAACTGCTCCCGTGACATGGTCCCGAATCCGGAACGCGCGGCGAAGCTGGCAGCACGCGTCGCCAAACTGGTGGCGCTGCGCCGGTCCGAACGGGCCGAACGCAAGGTCGCGACCGTGCTGTTCAACTTCCCGCCCAATGCCGGGACCACCGGCACGGCGGCCTATCTGGGTGTCTTCGCCTCGCTGCACCATACGCTGACCGCGATGAAGGCAGCCGGCTACACGGTGGATGTCCCAGAAAACCACGATGTCCTGCGCGAGATGGTCATCAACGGCAACCGCGAGCAGTTCGGCACCACCGCCAATGTCGGCGCGCGCGTTGATGTGGACAGGCATGTGCGCCGCACCCCCTGGCTGCAGGAGATCGAAACCGTCTGGGGGCCGGCGCCTGGCCGGGTTCAGATTCGGCTACGAAGGCGACCCGATGCGCCTGCTGTTCGAGGGCAGCTTCGCACCAACCCACGCTTTCACCGCCTTCTATCGCTGGCTTGCCGAGGATTTTGGCGCTCATGCGGTGCTGCATTTCGGCACCCATGGCGCGCTGGAATTCATGCCCGGCAAGCAGGCGGGCATGTCGGCCACTTGCTGGCCTGATCGGCTGATCGGCGACCTGCCGAACTTCTACCTCTATGCCTCGAACAACCCGTCTGAAGGAATGCTGGCCAAGCGCCGCGTGGGTGCGACACTGGTTAGCTACCTGACGCCGCCGGTTGCCTCGGCCGGGCTTTATCGTGGCTTGCTCGACCTGAAATCCTCCATTGATCGCTGGCGGTCCCTGGAACCGGATGCCGAGATCGGCCAGCGCGCCGCATTGGCCGGGCTGATCCAGGCGCAAGCGTCTGAAGTGAACCTTGCAACTGCGGAGCCTGTCTGGGACGACCCGGTGGCGACGATCCATGCGCTTGGCCGCGCGCTGCTGGAACTGGAATACGCGCTGATCCCGCATGGCCTGCATGTGGTAGGCGAGCCACCCGACGCCACCCAACGCGCCGAGATGCTGGACGCCGCCGGCGTGACAGACCCGGCCGAGCGCATGCGCTTGGATGCGCTGCTTGGCACCGATAGCGAGATCCCCGGCATCCTGCAGGCGCTGGATGGCCGCTACATTCACCCCGCGCCAGGTGGCGATCTGCTGCGCAGCATGGACGTGCTGCCCACGGGGCGGAACCTGCACGGCTTCGATCCCTTTAAGCTGCCCTCGGCCTTCGCGGTGCAGGATGGCGCCCGCCAAGCACAGCGCCTGCTGGAACGGCACGAGGCCGACGGCCACGGCCTGCCCGAATCGATAGCAATGGTGCTCTGGGGCACGGATAATCTGAAAACCGAAGGCGGGCCGATCGCGCAAGTGCTGGCGCTGATGGGCGCCGAGCCGCGCTTCGACAGCTATGGCCGGCTTGCCGGTGCAGCGCTGACCCCGCTGGCGAAGCTGGGCCGGCCGCGTATTGACGTGGTGATCTCGCTCTCGGGCATCTTCCGCGATTTGCTGCCGCTCCAGATGAAGCTGCTGGCCGAGGCCGCGCTGCTCGCCGCGCAAGCTGACGAGCCGGTTGAGATGAACTTTATCCGCAAGCACGTGCTCGACCACATCGCCACGCATGGCTGCAGCATTGAGGAAGCCGCTTTGCGCGTCTTTGGCAATGCCGATGGCACCTACGGATCCCACGTAAATTCGCTGGTTGCTGAAGGGGCCTGGAACGACGAAGACGAATTGGCCGAGGCCTTCGTCAAGCGCAAGGGCTACGCTTATGGCCTGAATGGCAAGCCGGCGCGCGCGGATAAGGTGCTGGGCGGGGTGCTGAAGACCGTGGATGTTACCTACCAAAACCTCGACAGCATCGAGGTTGGCGTGACGACGGTGGACCATTACTTTGACACGCTGGGCGGCATCAGCCGCGCCGTGCGGCGGGCGCGTGGTGGCATCGCCTCGGCAGTTTATATCGGTGACCAGACGCGCGGCGACGGCAAGGTACGCACCATCTCCGAGCAGGTGGCACTCGAAACCCGGACACGTACCCTCAACCCCAGCGCATGTGACCAACACCATAGGCTGGTCCGCCACCACCGGCGATGTCGCACCCTGGGTGTATGAGAAGCTGGCTGAGACCTATGTGCTGGATCCCGAAATGCGGGCCCGCATGGCGAAGCTGAACCCCACGGCCTCGGCGAAGATCGCCAACCGGCTGATCGAGGCGCATGAGCGCAAATTCTGGTCGCCGGATGCCGCCACGCTCGACCGGCTGCGCCAGGCGAGCGACGAGCTGGAAGACCGGCTCGAAGGCGTAGTGGCCTGAGAGCGAAGGAAGAACGACCATGCCCACCGCCAGCTACGCCGCGCGCCGCGGCCAACTTGAGACATATTTCGACCGCACCGCGGTGGAGGCATGGAAGCGCCTGACATCCGACGCGCCGGTCAGCGGCATCCGTGCCACGGTGCGCGCAGGGCGCGACACCATGCGCGCGACGCTGCTGTCCTGGCTACCGGACGATCTGACGGGGCACCGCATCCTTGACGCTGGCTGCGGCACCGGTGCGCTGGCGGTGGCGGCAGCGCAGCGCGGCGCGCATGTCACAGCGATTGACCTTTCGCAGAACCTTGTCGAACTCGCGCGCGAACGTATCGGCGGCGATGTCGGTGCGGGGAGTATTGATTTCCGCGTGGGCGACATGTTCGACCCTGCACTTGGGCGCTTCGACCATGTGGTCGGGATGGACAGCCTGATCCACTACAAGGCGGCGGATGTGGTGCGGGTGCTGTCAGGGCTCGCGGCACGCACCGACCGCTCGATGCTTTTTACTTTTGCGCCGAGCTCAGCCTTCCTGCAGGCCTTCCTCGCCGTCGGGCGGCTTGTGCCGCGCGGCGACCGATCCCCCGCCATTGTGCCGGTCGCGGAACGGACGCTGCGCCGGCTGATCGCCTCCGAACCCGCGATGGCCGGCTGGGCTAGTGCCCGCACGCATCGCGTCGCACGCGGCTTCTACACTTCACAGGCGCTAGAAGTGCTGCGCGGCTGATCAGCGCGCGAGGAAGTCACGCAGCGGGACGATCGTTTCCTGCGGCGCTTCTTCCTGCGGCACATGGCCGATGCCGGGCAGCACCACCAAGGTCGCATTCGGTAGTGCGGCCAGGTAGTCCTGGGCATTAGAAACCGGGATCATCCCATCCTTGTCACCCCACAGCAGCAGCGTGGGCATGTGCAGCCGCCGCAGGAGCGGCACGGGATCGGGCAGCACCACCTGTCCCATGCGCGCGACGATCGCCGAACGCACGCCACTTGCCAGCATCATGTCATAGGTCCGTTGCACGGTGGCGTCGGTCAGCTTTGCCTGGTCGGCATAGGCAATCGCCAGGTTCGCCCGCAGCATGGACCGCGGCATCGTATAGGGCAGCATATGCATCAGCGCTGACACCTTTTGCGGCTTGCCGTATTCGACGCCGGGACCCGCGAAGCCGTCCGGCGAGACCAGCACGAGCTTTGCCACGCGGTCTGGATGCGCGGCAGCGAAGGCCCAGGCAATGCGCCCCCCCATGGAATTGCCGATGAAGGTCGCGCGCTGCACACCAAGCCGGTCGAGCTGCGCCAGCAGCAACGCTATGCCGCGCGCATCGGTGTAGTCGCCGGTTGGGTCAGCGCCGGTCAGGCCGAAGCCCGGCAGGTCCATGCGGATGACGCGGTAGTTGGGCTCCAGCAGGGCCGCCCAGTCCTCCCAGGTGTGCAGGCTGGCGCCGAAGCCGTGCAACATGATGATGGCCGGCGCATCACGCGGGCCGGTATCGCGCACATGAAGCCGGACGCCGGAGATGTCTACGAAGGCGGAGGGCGGCGTGGCGTAGGTCGCTTCCAACGCCTTGCGTGGCTTGTCGGGCGTATAGAGCCAGAAGCCGCCGCTTAGCAGCACAACGCCAAGCAGCACAAAGATAATGGTCACGGCGCGTCTCACTCCAATCTCCTCCCGCCGACGCGTAGCGGCCGACCCCGACGCGGATATGCGGGACGCGGCGCAATTTGTCATCAGCCGGATTGACTCGCGATGCTGATCCAGGGAGGAGATTCGGATGATCAGAACCGACCAACCCACCGTGATTGTCACCGGCGCCTCCTCCGGCGTTGGCCTGCATGCGACGCATGCGCTGACCCGGCGCGGGTGGCATGTTGTTATGGCCTGCCGCGACCTCGCGAAAGCGGAGGCTGCCGCGAGGGGGCTTGGCATCGCGGCCGAATCGGTCAGCCTGATGGAGATTGACCTCGGCTCACTTGCGAGCGTTCGGGGGTTTGCGTCTGCCTATCAGGCCAGCGGCCGCTCGCTTGAAGCGCTGGTGTGCAATGCTGCTGTCTATTTGCCGCTGCTGAAGGAACCGGCGCGATCGCCCGAAGGCTATGAGATTAGCGTGGCCACCAACCACCTTGGTCATTTCCTGCTGATGAACCTGCTGCTGCCCGATCTGCGCCGCGCCACGCTGCGCCCGCCGCGGCTGATCACGCTGGGCACCGTTACCGCGAATTCGGAGGAGTTCGGCGGCAAGGTGCCGATCCCCGCACCCGCCGACATCGGCGACCTGGAGGGTCTAGAGGCTGGCTTCCGGGCCCCGATCGCGATGATCAACGGCAAGCCTTTCAAGGCCGGCAAGGCCTACAAGGACAGCAAGCTCTGCAATATGATTATCAGCCGCGAATTGCATCGGCGCTTCCACGCCGAGACCGGCATCGTCTTCAACACGCTTTATCCCGGCTGCGTTGCGGAGACCGCGCTGTTCCGCAATGCGCCGAAGCTGTTCCAGCGCATTTTCCCGTGGTTTCAGAAGAACACCACCAAGCGCTATGTCCAAGGGCTATGTCTCGCAGCCCCTGTCGGGGGAGCGGGTGGCGCAGGTAGTCTGCGACCCTGAATTCCAGCAATCCGGGGTGCATTGGAGCTGGGGCAACCGCCAGAAGCCAGGTGCGAAGCCCTTCGCGCAGCCGCTTTCAGCCAAGGCGAAGGATGATCGGCGAGGGCAACGCTTGTGGAAGCTGAGCGAGGGTCTTGTTGGTTTGAACGCCGCTCGCGTAAGAAATTAGGGGATTCGGATGGGGTGGGATTCGAACCCACGGTAGGCTTCCACCTACGCCGGTTTTCAAGACCGGTGCCTTAAACCGCTCGGCCACCCATCCATAAGCCTTGCTGCGATACCTCGCCGCAAGGCGACGACGCGCGCCGCTTATTCGCCCGCCATGCGCTGCGCGACAAGGGGGGCACCCAGGCGCATCAGCGCATTCACATCGCCTGCCTGGTCAAGCCCAACAACCGCATCGGCCAATTGCTTGGCGCGCTCGGCACCCAGCACCGCATCGGCCAGGCCATGGAATTTGGCGCGCAGTTCAGCTTCCGTCAGGAAGTTGTCGGGCTCTCCCTTCGGGATCTTGATGTGGCGCACAAAGCTTTGCCCGCGCGCCTTAATGGTCAGCTTGCCCGACATGAAGGTCGGGAATTCTGCCTGCACATCGGCATCTTCTTCCGGCAAGATCTTCGGCATCAGCGCGCGAATATCCTTGTCCTGCAACCAGGCATAGGAATCCCAACCGAAATGCCCGCGGGCTAGCGCACAAGCTACCACGAAGGGCCCGCTGAACTGCCCATCCACGATATTCTGTGGGTTTTGCTTGTAAGCGAGCGGCGCACCCACCAGCAGCATGCCCTTATTCGGCAGGCCCATGATCACCGATTCAATTTCTTCCACCTTGAGGCCAAGCTCGGCACGCAGCGCCAGCGCGGCATCCACACTCGCATGGCCATAGCGGCAGGAAGGATAAGGCTTCACCGC